>JALVCM010000414.1 GCA_027010005.1 Thiohalobacter sp. | reverse complement strand
CGAGGAACAGACAGTATCGCTGGAAGACTACATCAGCCGCATGCCGGAAGGGCAGGACAAGATCTACTATATTACGGCAGACAGTTTCTCGGCCGCAAAGAACAGTCCGCACCTGGAAGTGTTCCGCAAGAAAGGTATCGAGGTGCTGTTGCTGAGTGATCGCGTCGATGAATGGCTGGTTTCGCACCTGAACGAATTCGACGGCAAGCCGCTGGTTTCCGTTGCCAAGGGCGACCTTGATCTCGGCAAGCTCGGTGCTGACGAAGAGGAAAAGCCGGACGAGAAGGCCGAAGAGGAGCACAAGGCTTTCCTCGACAAGGTGAAAGAGGTGCTGGATGACGAAGTCAGTGAAGTCCACAGCAGTCAGCGCCTGACGGAATCACCTTCCTGCCTGGTGCTCGGTGAGCAGGAGATGGCCATGCACATGCAGCAACTGCTCAAGCAGGCCGGTCACGATGTGCCGGTCAGCAAGCCGGTACTGGAGATCAACATGGAACATCCACTGGTCAAGCGCCTGCGCGAGGAAAGCGATGAAACGCGCTTCGCGGACTGGGCACGGTTACTGTTTGAACAGGCCATGCTGAGCCAGGGCGGGCAACTGGATGATCCGGCTTCATTTGTGAAGCGCCTGAACGCTATTCTTGTCGAAATAGCCGACTGACTGTGGCAGACGACGAGGCGAGTCACGGGGTAACAGACGGGGCAGGGAAGCCGCTGCTGAAAGTCACTGTATTCAGCGACTACATCTGCCCGTTCTGTTACATCGGTGACCTGCGCCTCAGGCGTCTGCGCGAACAGTTTGATTTGCGCGTTAACTGGTGTGCGATCGAGATTCATCCGGAGACCTCGGCAGAAGGTGAACCCGTCACGTCACTGGGGTATGACAACGAACGCTGGCTGGCCATGATGGCATCATTGAAAGAAATGGCCGCGCAGGAAGGGGTTGTCCTGAAGGAACACAATTTCACCACCAATTCCCGATCAGCGTTATTGCTGGCGGAGTCAGCCAAGCTGCAGGGGCGGGATACCTTTTACCACTTGCACAACGCCCTGTTTGAGGCCTTCTTTGTCGAGGGACGCAATATCGGTGACCGGGCGGTCCTTGAGGGTCTGGCGCGTGAAGCCGGTATGACGGAGGCGCAGGTAACAGCAGCCTGGGATGAGCCTCAATCGAGTGGCAAGCTTGCACAGTATCGGCAGGCGGCGCTCGACCTTGGTGTGCAGGCCACCCCGACCTTTTTTATCGGTGAACAACGTCTGGATGGTGTCGTATCCTGCCAACAACTGCTCGATGCCGCGCACGCCGCCAGTGTATGAGTGAGCCGGTACGTATCGACAAATGGCTGTGGGCGGCGCGCTTTTACAAAACACGCAGTATTGCCGCGCATGCCGTTTCCGGGGGCAAGGTGCAACTCAATGGTGCTCGCGTGAAGCCCTCACGGGCCGTCAGGGTCGGGGACAGTCTGGAGGTCAACCGTAACGGGCTGACCTGGCAGATCGAGGTGCTGGTGCTGTCTGCGCGGCGTGGCCCGGCCAGTGTGGCGCAGACCCTGTACCGGGAGTCGGAAGAAAGCATACGCAAGCGTGAAGCGGTTACCGAACAGTTCCGGCTGGCATCGGCCAGTACACCGCGACCGCAGGGCAAGCCCGACAAGAAATCACGCCGTCAACTGCGTAGCCTGAAATGGTAAGCGTGGCTTTTCCCGGTTAACAGTACGCCGGTTCGTGCACGAAAGTCGGGCGGCGCAGGTTGTTGAGAATATTCAGTACCGGGTCATTGTGCGGGTCCGTACTGATCTCGAGTGGCGGGTTGCCGGTCAGGGTGTCCCGCCAGCTGATATTGGTCTGTGGAACATCGGTGCGGATTAACGCCAGGTCATAGTCGCGCAGTGCCATGGCGATTTGCGCTTCCTGCGCGGAACGGGCGCGGAACAGCTGGGTCTGGTTGCCGATGGTGTTCTGGACCAGGTCCACCAGGCTGTCGTCGTCCTCCACATGGAGGATCTTCGGTGGTCGTCCTGCGGCACGCTGACCGGCCTGTTTCAGGGCAAAAATCAGCCGTGCATAATCCGTGGAACGTGACAGCCAGTCAGGTCCACTGTCGCCTTTTTCTGTCGCACGCGTGGTGGAAATCACCAGTACCGACGTGCGGGGGTGTTCCTGCCGCAATTCCATGGCAAAGGAAATGCCATCGCGATCCGCCAGCAACAGGTCGATGGCGATGCCGTCGTAGTGTTGTTCCCACAGCAGTTGCCGGGCGTCCTCTGCCCGCGTGACACAATCGACCTCAACGCCGGCGGCTATGAAGCGTTTGCGGAGTGGTTCGAGTTTTCCCCTGTCAGACGAGCAAAGTAAAAGGCGCGTAAAACTGATGTCTTGTGAAGGCATGTAGCGTCTGTTTGGTTGTAATTTGATAATCTCCCGTAACGGCTGTACGGGAGAAAAATTGAGTGAATCCGGGATGTTTTGAGGGTTCTTTTTGCCGGCGTGTTTAACCCCTTGTGTTCTGATGTATTTTTACAGCAGTCATGCATTTCTGTGCGGCTTTCAGTAACATGTGGCGCCTTTGCAGGAGGTGGCAGACCGCCACAGCACAACCGGAGCCGACATGCGCCCATTGCAGCTTTTAACCATCCTTGAAACCGAATTTGAAAGTGTTCAGCACGGCCAGCACACACCGGTCATGCTGTGGGGACCACCGGGCGTCGGCAAGTCCCAGATTGTCGCCCAGATTGCCGCCCGTCACACGGTGCCGGTGATCGATATCCGGCTGTCACAAATGGAGCCGACCGACCTGCGGGGTATTCCTTTCCGCACCGGCGACAGTGTTGAGTGGGCGGTACCCGCGATGCTGCCGGATACCGGCCGCCACGGTGAAAAAGGTATCCTGTTTCTGGATGAAATTACCTCCGTGCCGCCCAGTGTCTCGGCGGCCGCCTACCAGCTGATCCTGGATCGCCGGCTGGGCGCCTACGAGGTCCCGGACGGCTGGGCAATTTTTGCGGCGGGCAACCGCCAGGGTGACCGGGGTGTGACCTACAGCATGCCGGCACCGCTCGCCAACCGTTTCTCGCACTATGAGCTGGATGTAAATCTCGATGACTGGGTGGCCTGGGCCTATGCTAATGGCATCGATGAGCGCCTGATTGCTTTCCTGCGCTTCCGCCCCGAATTGTTGTTTGAATTTGACCCGGCACATAACCCGGTCGCGTTTCCGTCGCCGCGCTCCTGGGAGTTTGCACACCGCGCACTGCAGAAGTTCGGCAGCAATTCCGCGGTGCTGGTGGAAGCCCTGCAGGCCTGTGTCGGACCGGCCGCCGGGATCGAGCTGCACGCCTTTGTCGACAACCTCGACAAACTGCCCGACATCGATGCCATTACGCGGGGCGAAAAGGTCAGTGTGCCGAAAGAAACCGACCTGCAGTACGCCGTGGCCTCGGCGCTGGTCGGCCGCGCTATCCGGGTTCGTGATGACGACGACGCCGAAAAAGTATTTGGTCACATCATCGATTACGCGGGTTGCTTCCCCCAGCGTGAAATGGGCGTGATGCTGATTTCCGACATGCACCGCGCCATCGGGCAGGAGTTGTTCCAGGTGCCACAGTTTTCCAAATGGGCCAGGGCCGTCGCCGACGTGATGCTGTTCGACATGTAGCATGTCAGACGATATCGAAACCAAGCTCAGCGCTGCCCGTACCCGGCTGATCCTCGACCGGCCGTTTCTGGGTGCGCTGGTGCTGCGCCTGCCAATGAAAGCGACAAAACCGGAGCGCTGCAAGACCATTGGTACCGATGTCCGTGCGCTCTACTACAACCCCGAGTACATCAGCCAGCTGTCGTTGGACCAGACCCAGTTTGTGCTGGCACACGAGGCGCTGCACTGTGCCCTGTCGCACTTTGCCCGTCGCCAGCACCGTGTCAAGCAACGCTGGGACGTGGCCTGTGACCTGGCCATCAACCCCCTGTTGATCCAGGATGGCCTGAAGCCGCCGCCCGGCGTACTGCTGAAAAGCGGTTTTGAAGGCATGATGGCCGAGGAAATCTACCCCTTTATCGACGAGGATACCGAGGAAGAGACCCACGACGACCACCTGTACGACCAGGAAAATCAGTCAAAAGGACCGTCTTCCGGCGGCCCGTCACAGGAGGACGAACCACAGAGCGGCAGTGGCAGCAGCCAGGATGAGGATTCCGAACCGGAGCAGGGCGGGCAACCACAACCGCTGAGCGAAACCGAGCAGGAACAGCTTGCCGTGCAGTGGCGCCAGCGGCTGGCAGGTGCGGCACAACAGGCCAGGCAGGCCGGGAAACTCGGCGCCGCCATGATGCGGCTGGTCGACCACCTGTTACAGCCACAACTGCCCTGGCGCATGTTGCTCGCACGTTATATGACGGCCGTAGCGCGTGATGACTACAGTTACCAGCGCCCGTCACGGCGCGAAGGTGACGCCATACTGCCCACCCTGAAGAGCGCACAGGTCAGTGTGGCGGTGGTACTGGATACCAGTGGTTCCATCAATGATACCGAGATGCAGGCATTTATCAGTGAAATCGATGCCATCAAGGGGCAGTTGCGTGCGCGGCTGATCCTGCATGCCTGTGATGCCGCGCTGTGCAAAAACGGGCCATGGGTTTACGAACCCTGGGAAGCTTTTACCCTGCCGGAAGGGATTTATGGCCGGGGTGGCACCCGCTTTACCCCGGTCTTTGAGTGGCTGGAGCAGATTGAGCAAAAGCCTGATCTGCTGGTGTACTTTACCGATGCGCAGGGCGAGTTCCCCAAAACGGAACCGGATTACCCGGTGCTGTGGCTGGTCAAGGGTCGGGCCAGTGTGCCCTGGGGGCAGCGCATCCAGCTCAACTGAGTGGATTCCTTCCTTCCGGCTTCATAAATCTTCCACATCCCCTTATATATTCTATTGTGTGTTGTTGGCAGGCAGGGCTGAGGATAATCAGTGTCCCTGTTATCGTCCCGGCAGCCGCTGGATGCAGGTTTGTGCCGGGACAGCGTGGAAGGAGGAACCACCATGAGAATCATTTTGCTGGGCGGCCCCGGTGCGGGCAAGGGTACACAGGCCAACTTCATTAAGGAACGCTACGGGATTCCGCAGATTTCCACGGGCGACATGCTGCGTGCTGCCGTCAAGGCGGGTACGCCGCTCGGGATCGAGGCCAAGAAAGTGATGGATGCCGGTGGCCTGGTTTCCGATGACATTATCCTCGGCCTGGTCAAGGAACGTATTGCCCAGGATGATTGCAAGAATGGTTTCCTGTTCGATGGTTTCCCGCGCACGCTCGCGCAGGCCGAGGCGCTGCGTGAACAGGGCGTCGATATCGATGCCGTGGTGGAAATTGATGTCGATGACGAGGAAATTATCAAACGCATGAGCGGTCGTCGCGTCCACCCGGATTCGGGGCGTACCTACCACGTGGTGTTCAACCCGCCGAAACAGGAAGGCAAGGACGATGTGACCGGCGAACCACTGGTACAGCGTGATGATGACAAGGAAGAAACGGTACGCAAGCGTCTGCAGGTCTATCACGACCAGACGGAGCCACTGATCGACTACTACTCCAGGTGGGCGGAGGAAGGTGGACCGGGCGCGCCACGTTATATCCGTGTTTCCGGTGTTGGCAAGGTCGAGGATATACGCGACGCGATTTTTTCGGCACTGGGTTAAGCGGGCAGATCTCGCACTATTGTGGATAACTCAAGGCAGTCCCCGGTCGGTTTCTGTCAAGAAACTGGCGTCAGGGGGCGTCTTACCGCACAGAAACGCAGTCGAAATGTGCTGTGTTATAATTCAGAAAATAGCCTGTTTTATGTAAGAAAAAGTCCCTATAGACACTTGGCTATACTCAGCCTGCCTGTATGGTTGAGTGACAAACCTTCGCTATTTGACTGATATAACTGTCAAAAAAATGCCGCGCCAGTATTTTGTGACAGGCTTCAGAAAAATCATCTTTGTTCAATAATTTCAAAAGCTTTATGCGAGGAAGCAGATATCCGTCCAGCGGTCGATTGTCCTTTTGATGCAACCAGAGTAACTTTCTGGAATGAGTAAAAATTGAATTTCCGGCGGGGCCGGAAGAAACAAGAATAATTGGTTTTTAACAACAATATAACGATTGGGCCCAACAGGGCGCTGGTGTCGTAGGAGCTTTAGTCAACAGTATGGGCGCAACAAATCTCAGTGGGATTGAAGCGGCTGGTGTGCACAAGATATTGAGCATGCTGGATGCGCTGCGCCACTCGCAGACCGGGAGTGTGATTTACCGGCAGGTGGAGCGCATGCTCGAGGATGTGGTCGACAGCCAGCAGGTTGTCGAGCGCGCCTACGTCACCCTGATCGACCAGTTACTGAACGCCTATCTCAATCACCTCAAAGAGGGCTCTCCGCTGCAGGTCCAGGTCCGCCTGTTACAGGCCCGTCTCCAGCCGCCGCTGACGGCGGGAGACCTGGAAATTCTGCGTGATTACATCGAACTGTATGCCACCCAGATCGAGGCGATCCGTAATCTCGACTCAGGTCTGTTCCAGAGTGCCGTCAATCCGTTGCTGGAGTCGTTTGGTATTATCGATAGCCGGCCCGTTAGCGTGGAGCAGGCACAGGAAACAGTTGCCCCGCTTGCTGAGCCTGAAGCCGTTGTGCCAGCCGAATCTGCTGTTGATGAGCACTATGCCGAGGCAAGACAATCCGTCGAGCAGACGCCTGCCCGGGTAGAGCGGGCAGAAGCTGTTGAGGAACACGAATGGCCGTTCACGCATGCCGACGATACTGCCGGGGCGCGGCGTGCTGCCGAACAGCAGGAACCGGACCAGGGCGAAACACCGCCTGAACAGTCCGTGCAGGAGGAGACCGCTCCTGCACAACAGGGCAAGGCCGGCGCGGATGAAAACCAGGTCGACAATGCATACCGCAGTCATCTCGATTCCAAGCGCCGTGATATCCAGAAACTGCAGTCGACACTGAACGAGCAGGTGAAAGGCACCATTGCGCAGAATGAGGAGTTCGGCGTACTGCTGGAAGTGGTGCTCGGTGAACTGCGTCACGCCGGTGAAGGCAAGGAGCTGGAAGACCTGCGCTGGACCCTGATCCGCGAGATCGAAAAACTGACCAAGGGTCACCACGACCTTGCCGAGAAGCTCGACAATACACACCATTACCTGCAGCTGATTGAATCCGACAGTCGCCAGCTCAGCGATGAGCTGACACGCGTCAGGTTGCTGAGTCTTACCGATGAACTGACCGGCCTGCCAAACCGGCGCGCCTTCCTGCGTCGTATCGAGGATGAGGTTGCACGCGTGCAGCGCTACGGCTTCCCCTTGTCACTGGCTTTGATCGACCTTGACCACTTCAAGCAGATCAACGACAAATACGGTCACGCGGGCGGTGACGAAGTCCTGCAGTTGTACTCCAAGAGCATACTGTCTATTTTCCGTCATCATGACCTGGTGGCGCGTTACGGCGGGGAAGAGTTCGCCGTGTTGTTACCCAATACCGATGCGGAAGGGTCGTTACGCGCCCTGACCAAGGTCAGGAAACGCGCCCAGGAAACCCGTTGGCAGGCCAATGGCGAGATGATCCCGATACCGACTTTTTCTTCCGGCGTGTCACTCTACAAGCCGGGCGAAACGGCCAGTGCGTTCATCGAGCGCGCCGACAAGGCCCTGTATCGTGCCAAGCGACTGGGCCGTAATCGTGTTGAACTCGATGCAACCTATGGCGGTGAAGCCGAGTCCGAACACGAAGAGGCCTCTTCCGACGAGACGTCCGGCGAACGCCGCCAGCGCGGCGACAACTGATCCCTTACTCTTCCTTTTCCTGATTTTCAAGGTTTTGCCCGCCTGACGCGCTTGCTACACTGACAGGACTTCCCGCAGACGAATGTAACAGGATTGCTCATGGCGACGATTGAACTGACGAAAGACAACTTCAAGGAAACGATCGAGAACAATGATATTGTGTTCCTCGATTTCTGGGCGTCATGGTGTGGTCCCTGTCAGAGTTTTGCACCGGTCTTCGAGGCCGCCTCGGAGGCCAACCCCGATATCGCCTTCGGCAAGGTCGACACCGAAGCACAACCGGAACTGGCCGCTAGTTTCCAGGTGCGCTCCATTCCCATGCTGGCCATC
>JALVCM010000413.1 GCA_027010005.1 Thiohalobacter sp. | reverse complement strand
GTCCATATTGGTTGCTTCGAGCCTGGCCAGTTCCAGTGCCGGGGTATCTTCCTGGCGGGTGCTGGCGGGCCAGACTTGCAGCGCTTCCAGTATCAGCTTGCCGCGTTGTGTGTATTGCGGACCTGTGTCGGGAAGGGAAACCTCCAGCTCGCTGTCCAGTGACAGTTTGCCGGTGAGGTGGGTCAGTGTGGGCCTGGTCAGGGCGGCGAAAGGCTCCAGTGGCAGTTGTTTGAGTGAAATGCCAAGCTGGTAATGTGGCACTTCGGCAAAGGGAGTGATCTTGCCCTTGACCGTAAATACGCCACCGTTGATGTTGCCGCGGGCATTGATGTCTGCGGGCTTGCCGGGTGCCCACTGTTCCAGCACGCTCAGTTCGAGGGTATCCAGCCCGATGTCGAGCTTGAGTGTTCTGTCGAGATAGGTGAGCCGGACATCACTGAGTGACAGTTGCCGGATGCCGGCAGCCCAGTCAGTGCCGGTGGCCTCATTTTCGGCGGGCTGGCGGTCCGGGCCACCGATCGGAATATGCAGACTGCCGATCACCAGTGTGTCAGGGTTACGGGTATCGATAACGCCGCTGAAGCCGGACAGGTGGACGGCCTGTACCGTGAGGTGGTGGTCCAGCAGTGGCAGCCAGGCAATATCCAGCAGGGCCTTGTCGAAAGACAGGGTCTGGCGGCCCTTGCCACGTACCTGCAGGCCTTCCAGCACCAGTGTGCCGGTGAACGGGTTGAAGTCGACATTGCGGATTTCGACCTGCTCGCCGCCGTGCTTACGCAACCAGTCAGCAGTCAGTTGCTGGATAAGGAAGGGTGTTCCGACAAGAAACAGGACAAACAGTGTGGCGAGAATGAGGCTGTTGCGCAGCCATGGGCGGAGCTTGGTCATGCGGGGTGTCCCTGACTGGTTCTGGGAAAGTATACCGGTGATTCAGGGCAGGTAAAGTGTGAAGCGCCCGCCGCCGTTGAGGCCGTCATTATCGGTGGTAAAGAAGCCCTTGCAGGTCTTCCTCGTGTATTCCCGTTCAGGCAGGTTCTGCGTCGCTGTCACTTTGTGCCGGCAGACTGGCGGCCAGTTCACGGCAACTATTGAGCAGGCGGTTCTGGCGCTCGTGGTGCCTGTCTCTGTTGCCGGCGGCCTGTATAAAACCCAGCGCCCGCGCCAGGGTTTCACGGTCAGGGCCGGTGTCGCGCATCAGGTGGACCAGTGACTGTGCCGCGTTCAGGTTGACCACCGGGTTGCGCGGCATGCCGCGTACGGCGCGGGTGAACAGTTCGATCGAGGCTTCGACCTTGCCATCCTTCAACAGCTTCACGCCTTCGTTGTTGATGGCGATGATTTCCTTGCGGGAGGCTTCGATCAGTTCGCTGACGGCATTACCGGAACCGGATTCGCTGTACAGGTCCCTGACCTGTGCCAGCACGGTCTCGTCGTCATCGTGGTCACAGATCACCTGGCGGATGATGCGGTCGGCGTCTTCCTGGCGGTTGTGTGCCTGGCAGGCGCGGGCCAGCGACAGTCCGATGTCGGCGGAAAGCAGTTCCGGTTGCTGTGCGGTGATAGAGAGTGCTTCGGAAAGGGCGCCGGCGCTTTCGGTTTTGTTGTCCAGGACGCTGTAGATATTGCTGTTGACCGTGGCGGCCTCCAGCCGGGACAGCGGGCTATGGTCGAATTCACGCGCGATGGACTGTGCAACCTGCAGTGCTTCGGCAGAAGACTGTTTTTGTACCAGTACCCGCGCCAGCGCGGCATAGTCGGCCGGTTCACGGAGAATGGAACCCTTGCCGATACGGATGGCCTTGCGGCGGGCTGCCTCGGTGACGTCGAGGTCCTGGTTGCGGTCGGCCAGCTCGGCAAGGGCGCGTTGCCGAAGCAGGGAATGTGGCGAACGCTCGATGCCTTCCATCAGCACCTGCTGGGCTTCGCCACTGTCGCCAAGCCGGTCACGGGTTTTTGCCAGCCAGTCATAGGCCGCGATAAAATCAGGGTTGGTGGCGAGAATTTTCTCGAACAGTCTGGCCGCGTGTGCATAGTTC
>JALVCM010000412.1 GCA_027010005.1 Thiohalobacter sp. | reverse complement strand
TGTTCACCCAGCGCCACGATCCGGTCGTATTCTGCACTGGCAAAAAACTCACTGGGTATTTTCTGTTCACTGGCGGTAATGCCGTGCGTCAGGCGCTTGACCGAAATGGTGAACTGTTCACGGTCCTCATCCCGACTGACGCTGATCTCGAACCGTTCACCAGCCTTCTGCTGACTGTTGATACGCTCTTCGAGTTCCTTGCACCATGCCTCGATTTTTTCCACATTGTGCAAATCGACCTCTTCCAGCGCAGACATGTACAACATACGTTCCAGGATGACCGGGTTATAGCGGCGTGACAGACGTGCAATCGATGCGCTGACCGACAGGAATTGTTTGGCCAGGTTTTCCAGCCCCGGCCCGGTCAGTGGCGGCGCATCCTTGCTGACATACAGGCTCGCCTTGTCCAGCGCAGTCTGCAGGAGATACTCCTGCAATGCCATATCATCTTTAACATATTGTTCTTGCTTGCCTTTTTTAGTCTTGTAGAGTGGCGGCTGGGCAATATAGATATAACCGTTTTCAATCAACTCGGGCATTTGCCGGTAGAAAAACGTCAATAACAGCGTGCGGATGTGTGAGCCATCGACGTCGGCATCGGTCATGATAATAATACGATGGTAGCGCAACTTCTCGATATTGAATTCATCACGGCCAATCCCGCAGCCCAGTGCGGTAATCAGCGTACCAACCTCCGCAGACGACAGCATCTTGTCAAAGCGCGCCTTTTCGACATTCAGGATTTTGCCTTTCAAGGGCAAGATCGCCTGGGTACGACGGTCCCGACCCTGCTTGGCGGAACCACCCGCAGAGTCACCCTCCACCAGGTACAGTTCACTTTGTGAAGGGTCCCGTTCCTGGCAATCGGCCAGTTTGCCCGGTAACCCGGCAATATCCAGCGCGCCCTTGCGACGGGTCATCTCACGTGCCTTGCGGGCGGCCTCGCGGGCCATGGCCGCTTCCATGATTTTCGCCGTTATTGCCTTGGCATCTGCTGGATTTTCAAGTAGATAGCTTTCAAGTTTTTCCGAGATCGTAGACTCGACAATGCCCTTTACTTCGGACGAAACCAGCTTGTCCTTGGTTTGTGAAGAGAACTTCGGATCGGGCACTTTTACAGAAAGTACGGCGGTCAGTCCCTCACGGGCATCGTCCCCGGTAGTATTGACCTTGTTCTTTTTGGTGACCTGTTTTTCCATGTACTGGTTCAGGGTGCGTGTCAGTGCGGCCCGGAAACCGGCCAGGTGCGTGCCACCGTCCAGCTGCGGAATATTGTTGGTAAAACAGAAAATGTTTTCCTGGTAGGAATCATTCCACTGCATCGCGACTTCAACACCCACGCCATCGCGCTGGCCGGTGAAATAGAAAACGTTCTGGTGCAACGGTGTCTTCTTTCGGTTCAGATGCTCGACAAAGGCACGAATACCGCCCTGGTACTCAAAAATATCCTGCTTGTCATTGCGCTCATCGGTGAGCCGAATACGCACCCCGGAGTTAAGAAATGATAGCTCTCTCAGTCGCTTGGCGAGAATATCGTAGTGAAACTCGGTATCCCCGAAAATCTCCGTGCTGGGTTTGAAGCGAATTTCGGTCCCCGTGGTATCCGTATCACCAATCACCTTCAGCGGGAACTGTGGTTCACCCATGACATATTCCTGGAAATAAATATGTCCGTCTCGCTTGACGGTGAGCTTCAGTGACTCGGAGAGTGCATTGACGACAGACACACCAACCCCGTGCAGCCCACCGGAAACCTTGTAGGAATTATCGTCAAATTTCCCCCCGGCGTGCAGTACTGTGAGGATAACCTCAGCCGCGGAACGCCCTTCCTCGGGATGGATATCAACGGGTATTCCACGACCGTCGTCACTGATCGTTACAGAGTCATCGCTGTGCAAGGTAACGGAGATTTCCGAACAATATTTCGCCAGCGCTTCGTCGATGGAGTTATCCACCACCTCGAACACCATATGGTGTAATCCGGTTCCATCATCGGTATCGCCGATGTACATACCGGGACGTTTTCGGACGGCATCGAGCCCTTTCAGGACCTTGATGTTCGAGGAATCGTAACTTGGGGTATCAGACATGGTGCTTCATCCAGTAAAAGTCCTGTGATTATACCACTTCCGTGACCTTGCCGTGTTCCACGTGAAACATCCTGTTCTCTGTACCCTCCCCGACGGGCGAGCCCGGAAATTCGATGGCGGTGGCAAAAACCTGGGCCTCCAGCGCCGCCAGTCGGCGCATCACCTTTTCCTGGTTATCGAGGTCCAGCTCCGCACCGAGATCATCCAGTAGAAACAGGCTCGGCGTTTCCGTCAGGTCTTTCAGTAAAAAGGCCTGGGCCAGCTTCAGGCCAATAATCAGCACTTTTTGCTGGCCTCGCGAGAGTGCCTCGGTTACCGGCTTTCCGCGATACTTCAGGGAAAAGTCTGCGCGTTGTGGACCATTCCGGGTAAAGCCCTGTTCCCGATCGCTGGAGAGACTTTCCTCGAGCACTCTGCTGTAGGCCTTTTCTGCCAGCCAGCCACGCCGGTACAGGACATCCAGCGTCTCACTGTCCTCGATAAAATCATTCATTATTTGAACAAGATACGAATTAACCCTGGCAAGATAGTCGGCCCGGTGTACATCCAGCTGTTCTGCACATCCGACCAGATCCCTGTCCCATATCGAAATCTCTCTTTGAGAGGACGCCGTGCGGAGCGCGGCATTACGCTGTTTGAGCAATTTCTGGAACTGTTTCCACACAGGGATGTAGTCATGTTTCACGTGAAACAATCCCCAATCCATAAATTGTCGTCTGGGTGGAGGGCCATTTTCGAACAAGCCGTGCAGGTTGCCTCCAACCCACTGCAGGGGAAACAGTGCAGCCAGTTCTGATAGCCTGCGCACTGGCATGCCATCAATCCGTGCCATCAGCTGACCCGGCTTGCGACTGATCCCCACGGGTATCTGGCGAGCTGTTTGCTGCTGCAATCTGGCAACCAGTCGGAAACTGTCCTGGTCATGGGAAATAGCCCGGTCAAGTGAACTTGAGCGGAACGAACGCGCACGACCCAGCACATAGATCGCTTCGAGGAGGCTGGTTTTACCGGCGGCGTTTTGACCCCTAAACAGATTCAGACCCGATGAAAAGGTCAAGGTCATTGTATCGAGGTTGCGGAAACCTTCAATGGAAAGCGAGGAAAGCGGCATCAGCTGACCCCCTGCAAGGTACCGGGGTCTGAAGGACGACTAGAGCCGCATAGGCATAACGACATACCGGTACTGGTCGGTGCCGGGCTGTTTTATCAAGCAACTGCTGTTTGAGTCGCCCAGAACCATTTCAACCTTGTCGCTGCGCACCGCACCCAGCACATCGAGCAAATAGGTCACATTGAAGCCGATTTCCAGTTCCCCGCCTTCGTATTCGACTTCAAATTCTTCATCTGCTTCTTCCTGTTCTGGATTATGTGCTTGAATTTTAACATTATTTTTTTCAAGATTGAGCCTTATACCACGGTATTTCTCATTCGACAGGATAGACGTTCTGGAGAGTGCCTGGCGAAACAGCTCCCGGTCCGCGACGACCAGCTTGTCGCCCCCCCTGGGTACCACGCGGTCATAGTCCGGAAATCGCCCGTCGACCAGCTTGGAAGTAAAACAGACGTCGCTGGCAATCAGGCGAATATGATTGGCACCGAGTTCCACGGTAACCGGGGTCTCACTATCATCCAGCAGTCGCTGTAATTCCTGGATCCCCTTGCGCGGGACGATTACCTGGCGTGGATTGTCGGTCTGTATTTCCACGGGAACATCACACAGGGCCAGCCGATGACCATCGGTGGCAACGGCCCGTAAAAACCCGTTCCCCATTTCCAGCATCAACCCGTTCAGGTAATAGCGAACATCCTGCTGCGCCATCGAGAACTGGGTACGGTCGATGACTTCTTTCAGTTCTCCCTGGGGCAGGGTGAATTTTGAATCACCGTTTATTTTTTCAACGAGGGGAAAATCTGCGGCAGGTAACGTGGAAAGTGTGAAGCGACTTTTTCCGGAACGTATCTGCGCCTTCTGGTCCTTGATAGAGACCTGGATGTTTGCGTTTTCCGGTAACGCCTTACAGATATCAATCAGTTTGCGTGCCGGCAAAGTAATTTCACCTGGCTCGGTCACGTTTGCCGGGGTATCCGCCTGTATCTCGACTTCAAGGTCTGTTGCCGTAAGCTTGAGTCCGTCCGTACCTGCATTGATAAGCAGATTACCCAGTACAGGTAGTGTCTGGCGCCGTTCAACAACACCGATAACTTGCTGGAGGGGTTTCAGGAAAGACTCTCGGTCTATCGTGAATTTCATTAATTAAATATCCTTTTATTAAACAAGTTACTGTTATTAAGGGCAGCCTGCGCTGTAGATAACATATGCTTTACACAACCACGACAAACACTTGTAACCCTGAAGTCCTGTGTGAAAGCTGGCGCTTTCATTGTGGGGTACCTGTGGATAATATCGGATAACTTTGTGTTGTTAAAATCATCCACCGTTTATCCACATTATGTCGTCAGTATTCTCCACAGGTTGTTATAGTCCTCCGCAATGCGCATGTCGGCATCCTTCAGTTCGACGACCTTGCGACAGGCATGTAACACTGTCGTATGATCACGCCCGCCGAAAGCTTCACCGATCTCTGGCAGGCTGTGGCTGGTCAGTTCTTTCGCAAGCGCCATGGCGATCTGTCGTGGCCGGGTGATCGAGCGGGTACGTCGCGCAGAATGCAGATCGGCTACGCGGATCTTGTAGTACTCGGCAACGGTCTTCTGGATATTGTCGATGGAAACCAGCTTGTCCTGCAAGGCCAGTAAATCACGCAAAGCCTCTTTGGTAAATTTCAGGTCGATGGTGCGGCCGGTGAAGCGGGCACTGGCGATAATACGCTTCAATGCGCCTTCCAGTTCCCGCACATTCGAGTGAATACGCCGGGCGACAAAAAAAGCCACTTCGGAAGGAAGATCCACGTTGGCCTGCAGGGCCTTGTTCACCAGGATGGCTACCCGGGTTTCCAGCTCCGGCGGCTCGATGGCGACTGTCAGTCCCCAGCCAAAACGTGACTTGAGGCGTTCCTCGAGGCCCTTGATCTCCTTCGGATAGCGGTCGCAGGTCATGATGATCTGACTTTGACCTTCAAGCAAGGCATTGAATGTATGGAAGAATTCTTCCTGGGAACGTTCTTTCCCGGCAAAAAACTGGATATCGTCGATCAGCAGGGCATCCACCGAACGGTAGTAACGTTTGAATTCGTTCATGGCGTTGTGTTGCAGTGCCTTGACCATATCGGCGACGAAACGTTCGGAGTGCAGGTACACCACCTTGGCGCCCGGCTGGCGGCTGACGATCATGTTTCCAACAGCCTGCATGAGATGCGTTTTACCCAGTCCCACCCCGCCGTAGATAAACAGGGGGTTGTAGGCCGAACCCGGATTTTCGGCGACCTGTATCGAGGCAGCACGTGCCAGCTGGTTGGATTTGCCTTCGACGAAAGTATCGAAGTTAAACGTAGTATTCAGGTTGCCGCTGGGGAGTTCGCGGGATTCGCGGCGCCGCTCCTGGCGGACAGGCGCAGTGGAATGTGAGACCGGTACCGGGGGTTTTATGGAGCCGATTTCGAGCTGAACCGCTATGCTGTCGGCATCGGGGCGGGAGCCGACCGCTTTTTGTATATTTTCCAGGAAGTGTTCGTTTACCCAGTCCAGCACGAAGCGGTTTGGTGCAAGCAGCGTGAGGTTCTTGCCCTTTTCGATGGCGTGCAGGGGCCTTATCCAGGTGTTGAACTGTTGTTCCGGCAGCTCGTTTTCGAGCTGCGACAGACAGTGTTGCCAAAGTGTGCCTTGCAAGGAGTCGGTCCTGTTCTGATCGTTACCGGGATTAGCGGGGCCGATCAGTCTAACGCCACACCGGCGACTTATCCACAACCACGAGCAAGATAAAAATACCTTCGGGTGGTTGACAACGGCAGGGTAAAGACAGTAATCTGCGCGGCCTGATTTGGCCCGCTTTACGGGCCTTTAACCTTTTTTGGGAACGGTTTGCGCCATGAAGAGAACATTCCAGCCTAGCAACCTGAAGCGCAAGCGTACACACGGTTTCCGTGCCCGTATGCGCACCAAGAACGGCCGTCTTGTCATCAAGGCTCGCCGGGCAAAAGGTCGCGCGCGTCTTTCTGTCTGACCGGTCTCCTTGACGGGCGCCAGCGCCACGTATCCTCCGGCGTACCGTCTGCTGACAGCCGCGGATTTCCAGCAAGTCTTCCGGCATTGCGACTTCAAGGTCAGTGACCGGTATATCACCGTGCTTGCCAGATACAATGCGCTTGACCATCCGCGCCTTGGCACCGTCGTGTCGATAAAAAATGCCGGCAACGCGGTCAAACGTAATCGCATCAAGCGCCTGATACGGGAAAGCTTCCGCCTCAATCAGTCTGAACTGGGAAGCGTCGACCTGGTCGTACTGGTGCGTGCCGGCATCAGTGCATGCAGTAATCAAAAAATATTCCGCGCACTGGAAGCGCACTGGCGTAAAATCACATCCCATGCGTAAACTGGTTCTTTTACTTATTAAAGGGTACAGCCTGCTCGTCAGTCCCTGGCTGGGAAACCATTGCCGGTTTACCCCGACCTGTTCCTGCTATGCACACACCGCTATAGAACGCTTTGGCATGCTGCGTGGTGGCTGGCTGGCATTACGCCGTATTGGCTCCTGTCACCCCTGGCATGAAGGCGGGATGGACCCGGTACCGGAAACCCTGTGTAAACATTCAACCAAACATAAAACGACACATACCCATGGATAATCCACGCGTACTTTTAGCTATTGCCCTGTCTTTTCTCATTCTGCTGATGTGGCAGTCCTGGATGGATGATTACGGGCCGGCGCCCGAGCAGCAGGTCGTGGAAGGTACCGCGACGGGTACAGCCAACAGCACGGCCACTCCGGCCCCGTCAGCGCCCGGGGACATGCCCACGAGTGAGATTTCGACACAGAAAAGTGCGGAGGCCTTGCCGGATTCAACTCCTGCCGCACAGCCAGCGGGGGAACAGATCGAAGTCCTGACCGACACCTATCGTGCCGTGATCGACACGCGTGGCGGCACCCTGATAGAGCTTGACCTGCTGCAATACCCGGAAACCCATGACCCGGACAGTCCCCCGTTTAAATTACTGGAACAGGGTGAAGCGCAACTTTTTATCGCCCAGAGTGGATTGCGCACCGGTAAAACCGATGCAGAACCGAATCACCACGCCCTGTTTACGGCAGGCCAGACACGTTACCGGCTGGCTGACGGTGCTGATGCCGTCGAGGTACCCTTGCACTGGACGGACAGTCAGGGTGTCCAGGTTACCAAGACCTACCGTTTCCACCGCGGCAGCTCTGTGATCGATATGGGCTTTGAGGTCGAGAACAAGGGTACGGCAGCGTGGAGTGCCCGGCCCTATTACCAGTTGCAGCGTACCCCGCTGCAGAAAAAATCGCGTTTTCTCTATACCTACACGGGTGGTGTTATTTACAGCCCTGAAGAAAAGTACGAGAAAATCAAATTTAAAGATATGGAAGAAGAAAACCTCAGCCGTGATATCAAGGGCGGCTGGGCAGCCATGCTTCAGCACTATTTCCTCGGTGCCCTGATTCCCGACCCGGAGGTAACAGCACACTATTACACACGGGCACTGGGGAACGAACGCTACCTGATCGGGTTTTCAGACCAGGGACTGAGTGTCGCGCCGGGTGAACAGGTCAGTACCGGTGTACGGTTTTTTGCAGGACCGAAACTTCAGCACATGATGGCCAAGGTTGCCCCCGGTCTGGAACTGACGGTTGATTACGGCAAGCTGACCCTGCTGGCCCAGCCGATTTTCTGGTTGCTGGAAAAAATACACGCACTGGTCGGAAACTGGGGCTGGTCGATTATTTTCCTCACCATGATTATCAAGGGGCTGTTCTTCAAGCTGTCGGAAACCAGCTATCGTTCCATGGCCAAAATGCGCAATCTGGCACCGCGCATGAAGGCCCTGAAAGAGCGTTATGGTGACGACAAGCAGAAGCTCAACCAGGCCATGATGGAGATGTACAAGACCGAGAAGGTCAATCCACTCGGTGGTTGC
>JALVCM010000411.1 GCA_027010005.1 Thiohalobacter sp. | reverse complement strand
GAAACGCCTGGCGCGTAAAATCCCCGACCCCGAAGAACGCCTGCTGATCCTGAAGACAGCCCACTATGAAGCCACCCGCGCCGGGCTGCCACCGGAAATGGTACTGGCACTGATCGAGGTGGAGAGCAATTTTGATCGCTTCGCCATTTCACATGCCGGGGCACGCGGCCTGATGCAGGTGATGCCTTTCTGGCTGGAAGAAATCGGCCGCCCCGACGATGATCTGTTCGACATCCATACCAACCTGCGCATGGGCTGCACCATTTTGAGGCTTTACCTTGACCGGGAAAAAGGCGACCGCACACGAGCGCTGGCACGTTACAACGGGAGCGTAGGCAAAACCTGGTACCCGCAACGGGTGTTCACGGCCCTGTCAAAGCGCTGGTATCGTCTGTAACCACCTTCCCCACAGGTGACAGATGGACAGGCGAAACAGTAGCCAATCGTCCATTTTTGGTAATTCCCGCCCCGTGCGTTAAGCTAAACGCAACGTACAGGATGTACCGGGCGCAGGAATTTTCACCCAATGCCTAAAAATAAATTTCGCCTGCTCATGGCCGCCCTGGCCGGTATTGCTGCGTTTGTCTCAGCGTTACTTCTGATGGATATTCCTGCCCGGATCATAAAGGGGAACCACGCCCAGATCGCCATCCAGCACCTCGACTCGATGCGCCCGCCCATGCTGGCCATCGAGAAAACGGAAGATGCCCTCTCAAAAACGGCCGACATGGCGGCATTCACCCGATCCGCCACGGAATTGAGAACACGTGTCGCACGCTATCGTGAAACATCACAGTACAACGAGGAACTGCACAAACGCGTGACACAGTTCAGCCGTGTCATAGATAACTGGCTGACCAGTGAAAAAGCCCTGTGGGAATATCGCAACAGCCTGGCTGCAGCAACAGGTAGCCTGGAGAAGCTGCAACAGCTGGAAGTTCAACACAATGCAGCCATCGGTGAATTTCTCAATGCAATGGAAGTGCTTGCGCTCGGTGAACGCCCCATTCACCAGGACATAGAGCAGGGCCGTCAGGCCAGCCAGAGACTGCAGATTCTTGCTGTACTGCTTGTACTTTACCTGCTGTCACTGATTATTATCTTCCAGCGCATGGCGAAAAAAACCCTGCTTACCTCGTTTCACGAAGTCCAGGAAGCCCGCCGCGATCTTGCCCAACGCGAGCAATACCTGTCACTCACACTGGACAGTATCGGCGATGCCGTTATTGCCACGGATGTACAGGGCCACGTAACACGCATGAACCCGGTTGCCGAACAACTCACCGGCTGGTCTGAAAACGATGCGCTCAAGCTGCCGCTCAAACAGATCTTCCATATCGTCAATGCCATGACCCGTGAGCCGGTCGCCGACCCGGTTGAAAAGGTCCTGCAAAGCGGGAAGACTGTAGGGCTGGCAAACCATACTGTGCTGATATCACGCAGTGGGGAGGAATACCAGATAGCCGACAGTGGCGCCCCCATTCGTGATGATGATGGCAGGATTCTCGGTGTTATCCTGGTGTTCCGCGATGTTACCAGGGAGTACCGCCTGCAGGCGGAGATCCGCGCTCACCGCGATGAACTGGAACATCGGGTCAGTATTCGCACACAGGAACTGGAGCAAAGCAACAAGGAGCTGGAATCTTTCAGCTACGCTGTCTCACACGACCTGCGTGCCCCGTTACGCAGCATTAACGGTTTTTCGGAAGCCCTGCTGGAAGACAACTGTGACCAGCTGGACGACAGAGGCAAGGACTACCTGAAGCGTGTTTCCGCTGCAGCCAGGCACATGGGGGAACTGATCGATGCCATGCTGATCCTGTCACGCGTTACTCGCAAGGATATCCGCCATACCGACGTCGACCTGACAAAGGCCGCAAACGAGATCGTTGAAGCGCTGCGCAAACAGGCCCCTTCCCGGGATGTTGAATGGCGTATCAGTGAAAACCTGCACGCCGAAGGTGACATCGACCTGTTGTACATTGCGCTGGAAAACCTGCTGGGAAACGCCTGGAAGTACAGCAGCAGAAACACCGGC
>JALVCM010000410.1 GCA_027010005.1 Thiohalobacter sp. | reverse complement strand
ATCTCGGTCAGCCGAACAACGGCGGTGAAAAAATCTGGTGCGTGTCCGGTCACGTGAACAAGCCGGGTAACTATGAAATACCTCTCGGGACACCGTTCACTGAATTGCTCGAACTGGCCGGTGGTGTGCGCGACGGTCACAAGCTCAAGGCTGTGATCCCCGGTGGCTGTTCCATGCCGGTGATGCCTGCGGACCTCATTATGGATGTGAAGCTTGATTATGATTCGCTGTCCAAGGCCGGCTCCGCACTGGGTTCCGCCGGCATGATCGTGATGGACGACAGCACCTGCATGGTCAAGGCGCTGATGCGTATCTCGCGTTTCTATTACGCCGAGTCCTGCGGCCAGTGCACGCCTTGCCGTGAAGGTTGCGGCTGGATGTATCGTGTCATCAAGCGTATCGAGGAAGGCCAGGGCACCATGGAAGACCTCGACCTGCTGGAAAGTGCAGCGGGCCAGATCGAAGGCCACACCATCTGCGCATTCGGCGATGCTGCCGCATGGCCGGTACAGAGCTTCCTCAAGCACTTCCGCCACGAATTTGAATACCACATCCAGCACAAGAACTGCATGCCGGGTACCAGCAGTCACCGTGCCGGCGGCGCAAAGGGAGCGGCCGCATGAGTGCCAAACCCGAAGCCGTGGCCGACGACATGCTCAGCGTCATCGTTGATGATGTCGAGTACAAGGCGCACAAGGGCGCGATGATTATCGAGGTCACTGATGACAACGACATCAGTGTGCCGCGCTTCTGTTATCACAAGAAACTGCCCGTTGCTGCCAACTGCCGCATGTGCATGGTACAGGTGGAGATGGGTGGCCGCATGGCGCCCAAGCCGTTACCCGCCTGCGCCACGCCGGTCGCCGATGGCATGAAAGTCTGGACGCAGTCCGACTATGCCCGCAAGGCGCAACGTGCCGTGATGGAATTCCTGCTCATTAACCACCCGCTCGATTGCCCGATCTGTGACCAGGGTGGTGAGTGTGAATTACAGGACGTCGCGCTGGAATACGGCCGCGGGGTTTCTCGCTTCAGCGAAAAGAAACGCGTGGTGCCGGAGAAGAATTTCGGTCCGCTGATCGCCTCCGACATGACGCGCTGCATTCATTGCACGCGCTGTGTACGTTTCCTGGAACACGTTGCCGGGTTCAAGGAAATGGGCGGGATGGGGCGTGGTGAGAACGTCGAGATCGGCACCTGTATCCAGCATAACCTCGAGTCGGAATTGTCCGGCAACATTATCGATGTCTGCCCGGTCGGTGCACTGACCTCACGCCCGTTCCGTTTCAGTGCCCGCGCCTGGGAGCTGGTACAGACGCCTTCGGTTGCCGCACACGACTGTGTGGGGGGCAATATCTACCTGCATACGCGCAATGGCAAACTGATGCGCGTGGTGCCGCGCGAGAACGAGGCCATCAACGAAGTCTGGGCCACCGACCGCGACCGTTTCAGTTACCAGGGTATTAACAGTGACGACCGCCTGACCACACCGATGGTGAAACGTGCTGATGGCTGGCAGGAAGTCGAGTGGGAAGAAGCGCTGCACATTGCGGCACAGGCCATCAGTGAACGGGTGAAAGAGCAGGGTGCCGATCAGCTCGGCATGCTGGCCTCCCCGAGTGCCACACTGGAAGAACTGGCCCTGTTCAATCAGCTTGCGGAAGGGCTGGGTGTTTCGAATATCGATCACCGCCTGCGCCAGACCGATTTTACCGGGCAGGCTCAGCAACCGGTATTCCCGTTCCTCGGCCAGACGATCGAGGAACTGGAGCGGGCCAACGCTATCCTGGTGGTGGGTGGTAACCCGCGCAAGGACCAGCCCATTATCGGCCACCGCATCCGCAAGGCCGCCAAAGCCGGCGCCAGCGTAATGATGATCAACCCGGTCGATTACCCGCTGACCTACAAGCTGGCGCACCAGTCCATTGTGACGCCGTCGAATCTCGTGCAGTCGCTGGCCGGTGTCGCGGCAGCCTTGTTGCAGAGCAAAAAGGCGCGTGCGCCGGAAGCGTTACAGGCCGTTATCGAACAGACCCTGCC
>JALVCM010000409.1 GCA_027010005.1 Thiohalobacter sp. | reverse complement strand
CACCATAGTCACCGGGTTCACGACGTTCACGGTACAGCACGACCACACTCCGATACATCACGGCACCCACCGGCCCGAGCACAACGAACCAGAACAGCACGGCGAACAACCTGTCATTGGCTTCGACCAGCACCGCGCGCGCAATATCACGCTCATCGATGTCGCCCTGTGGTAATACCTTGTCTCCAAGCAGACGGGCGGCTGCACGGGTACGCAGCGTTTCATCCGTGGAATCGGCTACTTCACAATAGGTATTCACATCGATGGCCAGGTCGCGTGGCCCCAGGCAGTAAACAAACGTGGCGACATAGAACAGCAAGCCGACCAGGCCGAACAACATATCGTGCAACCAGACCTGTAGCAGGCCGGTCAGAATCCACACGGGAAGCAGTACCAGCATGACACCCGCGATACCGTTCCAGAAATCACCGGAAAAGCGCGCACGCACAGCATCGGCCCAGTCGAGGAACTGCCGGTAATGACGATACTCGTGCAGGTGCGTCAGCAGACGGTCTGCGAGAATACCGAGGATGGCTGAAATCAGGGTCATGGGGCCGCCAGTGTGGAAAAGTCGGGCTAACGCTACCGGTTGCGCGCGCAGACTGTCAAGCCAGCAAAGTACGCAGTTGCGCCCAGTCAAAGGCGGGGCCGGGATCGGTCTTGCGCCCCGGGGCAATGTCAGCGTGACCAACAACATCCTGTACGCCGATATCCGGATAATACGCGCGCAGGATACGGATTACCCCGGCCAGTTGCCGGTACTGGGCGGGTTCATAGGGTGTTTCATCCTGCCCTTCCAGCTCGATACCAATAGAAAAGTCATTGCAGGTTTCGCGCCCCCTGTAACAGGACTTGCCCGCGTGCCAGGCACGGCGTGAGAAGGGAACGTACTGTACCAGTTCACCATCACGGCGTATCAGCAGGTGAGATGACACGCGGAGATCCGCTATTTCCGTAAAATAGGGGTGTGCGAAGACATCCAGCCGGTTTGTGAAAAAGTCATCGATCCAGGGGCCGCCGTACTCACCCGGTGGCAGGCTGATACCGTGCACCACAATCAGGGAGATCGTGCCAGACGCCGGTCTTTCGTCGCAATTCGGCGACAAAACACGCCGGACACCGGTCAACCAGTCGCCATCTTCCGTCAATTCCATTATGTTTACCGTTTGTTGCTGCCGCGCCATTATGGCGTGCCGGCCTGTTCCGTTACAATGCGGCGCAGTTTTGTTGTTCAGGGATCATCAGGAGCCTTTGTGAAATCGATTATTCTTACCCTCGCCCTTGTTCTGGGCGTACTTGGCCAGGCCATGGCAGAAACCCGCTACGTGAGCGACCGGCTGGAAATCCAGATGCGCGCCGGCAAGGGCACCCAGTTCCGTATTTTACGCAGTCTGCCCAGTGGCACACCGCTGGAAGTTCTCGAGGTCGACAAACAGAACCAGTATTCCCGTGTTCGCGCACCGGACGGTGTGGAGGGCTGGGTACTCAATCATCTGCTGATGTCAGGCCCTTCGGCACGTGACCGGCTGGCAAAAGCAGAGAAAAAGCTCGCCCGGCTGGAACTGGAAAACCGGAAGCTGAAAACCGAACTGGCAGAACTGCGCAAGGCCAAGGGCAGTACCGACAAGGAACGCAGCGCGTTGCAGAAGGAAGCCAACCGCCTCAGCCAGGAACTGGAACGTATTCGTCGTACCGCTTCCAGTGCGCTGGCCATCGACACCGAAAACAAGGAACTGAAAAGCCGGATCGTGGCCTATGAGCGCCAGTCGCAAAGCCTGCTGCAGGAAAACCAGAGTCTCAAGGACCGTACGGCACGCGACTGGTTCATGGTCGGTGCCGGGGTGATCCTGCTGGGTATGATCATCGGGCTGATTATTCCGCGCATTCGCTGGCGCAAGAAATCGAGCTGGGATTCGCTGTAACCATCCATTGAAACTGACCCCTTGAACCCCTCCGTCATTCCGGCGCAGGCCGGAATCCATAAGGTCTGGTTAAGCCACCTGGATTCCGGCCTGCGCCGGAATGACGGGTTGTTCTTCCCCGATT
>JALVCM010000408.1 GCA_027010005.1 Thiohalobacter sp. | reverse complement strand
TCTTGCCTGTCCCATCAACGCGACACCGGCGGCGGAACCGATGGATAACAGCGACCCTCCTACCCCGGCAGTGAGTGTAACCAGCAGCCACTGTCCGACCGGCATATCGGGGTTCATGGTCAGTACGGCAAACATGACCGGGATATTGTCGACAATGGCGGACATGATGCCAACAGCAACATTGGCGCTGGTAGCACCCCATTGTGTGTACATAACTTCAGAAACCATCGCCAGGTAGCCAATGAATCCGAGGCCTCCCACACATAGCACGACACCATAGAAAAACAGCAAGGTGTCCCATTCAGCACGGGCGACCCGGCTGAAAATATCGAACGGTACAACGTCACCCAGCTTGTCATTGTGTGCATTTTCAATATTGCACGCCCGGACACATTTGTAGTGGGTTTTTTTCAGGTAAAAACCAAACAGCTGCAGGTACCCCAGCCCGGTGAGCATGCCGATAACCGGTGGCAGGCCGAGGAAATTATGAAAGCTGACAGCTGTGATGATCGTCAGCAGGAACAACACGATAATACGATTTGCCCCGCGCCGCATATTGATGACCTCATCAGAGGCAGCCGGTTGCTCGGCAGGTATGGCGAAATGCATGATTGCTGCCGGCACAGCAAAGTTCACCACAGAAGGAATAAACAGTGCAAAAAAGGTCCAGAAGTCAACCACACCTTTTTGCCAGACCATTAGCGTTGTGATATCACCGAACGGGCTGAAGGCCCCGCCTGCATTCGCCGCAACAACAATGTTGATACACGCCAGGGTAACGAAACGGATATTGTCACCGCCAACTGATAGCACAACCGCGCACATCAACAAGGCTGTTGTCAGGTTATCTGCGACGGGTGAAATAAAGAATGCCAGAACACCGGTCATCCAGAACAGTTGCCGGAAGCCAAACCCCTTGCGGACCAGCCAGGCACGCAGGGCATCAAATACGCGGCGCTCTTCCATGGCGTTGATATAGGTCATCGCAACCAGCAGGAACAACATCAACTCGGCATATTCCAGCAGGTTGTGGCGGACGGCCTCTTCCGCCAGTTCCGGCATGCCATGACTGGCGTATTGCCAGCCGATGATGCCCCAGATCAGGCCGGCGCCGATAATGACAGGTTTGGATTTTCGCAGGTGCAGGAATTCTTCACCGATGACCAGCGCGTAGGCAAATACGAATATCGCCAGCGCTGAAAAGCCGATAGCGCTGTTTGTCAGGTCCAGGCGTACAGGGTCTCCAGCCTCCCCGCCAGTACTCGCCATGACAAATGTGGGTAAAAAGCTGAACAGCGCAGCCAGTATGAACCGGCAAACAGTGTGAAACGTCATTCTTGTTCCTTACTCAGGCTAGAAAACGATATTCATCATAACCATGGAAACGACCAGGAACAAAATAGTCATGATGCCGCCTGCACGGATGAAGTCCGGAACCCGGTAGCCACCCGGCCCCATGATCAGTGCGTTGACCTGGTGAGTCGGGATCAGGAAAGAGTTGGATGTTGCAATGGCTACGGTCAGGGCAAATAACGCCGGGTCAGCACCCACACCGATGGCAATGTTAACGGCCAGCGGGACAAGCAGTACCGTTGCGCCGACATTGGACATTACCAGTGTGAAGAATGTTGCCAGCGCCGCCACAGCCGTCTGGATGACCCAGACCGGCATATCGCCAACGACGGACAGGGTCTGTTCCGCGATCCACTTGGCGGTACCGGACGTTTCCACAGCGAGGCCGAGCGGTATCAGGCTGGCGAGCAGGAAGACGGTTTTCCAGGAGACGGCCTCGTAGGCTTCTTCTATCCTGAGTACACCGGACAGGATCATACCCACCGCACCGGTAAGCAAAGCAATGGACAGGCGCAGGTCCGTGAACAGAACCATGGTCAGCGCAATGGCGAAAAACAGCCCGGCCCAGCCAACCTTGTGCGGGCGGACATCTTCGTGAGGGTACTCGGTGGTGACGATAACAAAATTACGGTCCTTTTCAAGACGTGCCAGCGCTTCCCACGATGTATGTACAACCAGGGTGTCGCCTGCTTTAAACGGTAATTCGCGGA
>JALVCM010000407.1 GCA_027010005.1 Thiohalobacter sp. | reverse complement strand
CTGGAAAAATTTCCGTTACCAGCAGGGTGAGGCACGCTGGTCACCATCACTGGTGTTCAATCCCCTGCTGAAGAAACTGGTCGGTGACAAGGTAACGGCAAAACTGGGCGGGCGTATGCGTTACGCGATAAGCGGTGGCGCTGCGCTACCATTGACGGTATCGAAAATCTTCATTGGCCTGGGCCTTGAAATCCTGCAGGGCTATGGCCTCACCGAGACCAGCCCCATTATCAGTGTCAACGTGCCCGGCCGTAATGACCCGTCCACGGTAGGCGAACCGTGCCGGGGTATTGAAGTGGACATTGGTGAAAATGATGAACTGTTGGTGAAAAGCCCCGGCGTGATGCTGGGTTACTGGAACAACCATGCGGCAACCGCCGAAATAATTGATGCAGATGGCTGGTTGCATAGCGGTGACCAGGCACGTCTCGATGACAGGGGGCGTATCTGTATCACCGGCCGCCTGAAAGATATCCTGGTACTGTCCAACGGGGAAAAGATACCGCCGGCCGACATGGAGTCCGCTATCTGCCTGGACCCGTTGTTCGAGCAGGCGCTGGTGGTGGGTGAAGGCAGGCCCTGCCTGGCGGCGCTGGTGGTCCTGAATGCAGATCTCTGGTTCGGTTTCGCAAAGGAACTGGGGCTGGATCCCTTCGAGCGGGAGAGCCTCGATGACGAGCGGCTGCGGAAAAAAGTCCTGTCGCGTATCCAGACGCAACTGCATGACTTTCCCGGTTATGCGCGTATCCGGCGTGTCTGCCTGGATCTCGACCCCTGGACCGTGGAAGACGGCCTGGTGACGCCGACACTGAAGACAAAGCGTGCGAAAATTATCGAACGCTACCAGGCACAGATAGAGCGGATGTATAACCCTGAGCAGTGCCAGGGAAGCTGATCAATCCGTCATTGCGAGGAACGAAGTGACGCGGCAATCTCTAACAGGCTGATTCCATGGCAAGAGATTGCCGCGCTTTGCTCGCAAAGACGGATTGATCAGTTTCCCTTGTTTTGTCCCCCGGTCTTGTCCAGCCCCCCAAACGAGGCTTCCACTCTGAACTCGATACCCGGTGTCGCACGGAAGTCATCATTGTTGCGAAATACCAGCTGGGGATTGACTTCATAAAACAGCCATTTGCGCCAGATCTGGCGACGGAACTTGATGCGCAGCCCGGTTTCGTCAACCGCATGGTTGGGACGTGTAACAAGGCTGGTACTCCACTGGTATTCAATAGCCGCCCGGGAGTGGATTTTTTGTATCAGGGTGGGGCCGATGCTGTAGCGCAGGCCCTTGTCAGACAGCTCGTCCTCCCTGGCGCGGACATCAAATGTGCCACGGAAAAACCATAAATTATTCAGGATACGTTCAAGATCCAGTCGTGTTCTCGATTCCCAGCCGATATCGGTATACCAGCGAATCCGTTCGGTAAAACGTAATTGCCAGGGGTCCAGTTGCCAGGTTTTCCGTACACGTGGACCAATGAACAGATCGACGGCATGGCCGCCGCCCAGTTTAACACCGGCAGTAACGCTGGTATTCAGCCGGTTCTTGTCGCGCAGGGTGTACTGGAGCCCGATGTTGGTCTCATCGGTTTCCGGGTCGGTGAAGCGTTGTGAGTCAATCGTTCCCTTTGCGTCACGCTCTTCATCGCTGACGACCAGTTTCAGTTTTCGGTTGAAGCGCGGTACGTTCAGTCGTGCACCCACTGACAGCCTGATACGTGGAGCTTCCCCCTCTTCTAGCAGCAGTGACGGACGCAGCCGGATGCGGCTGGTTGCTTCCTCGGCAATGAACCGTTCATCTTCGAAGAAGGAGTCAAACCAGCGCGCAGCATCGTTGGCAGACCCGCTCATACTGGCGTGGAAGCGGTCGATCTGTGATGTGGTTGTGCGGGGCTCATCCTGTGCCTGTGCACCACCTGCAAGTACGGCGGTCAGTACAAGTAGCGGTATGCACTGCCTGCCCCGGATCCCCGGCACGCCCGTTCCGGGAAAGTATTTTGATACGTTGATTCGCATGGCTACAGTAAATGTAGCATGCATGTGGAAATGCCGTGCTGTACCGGTAGCGGGTGGTGACACCTGTACCGGTTGTTCTGTAAACTGTTGGCGGTACGCACGTACGCGGGTGTAGTTCAATGGTAGAACTGGAGCTTCCCAAGCTTCAAACGTGGGTTCGATTCCCATCACCCGCTCCATCTTCAGGATTCCGTCTGCTGCATTGCGCCGGTTGTCAGGTAACAGGGGCTTTCATATGGGTAAGTTGATTCGCTGGGTGGGACTGGGCGCCGGGGTGTTGCTGGTGCTGGTCATTGTGGCCGTTATTGTATTGCCAATGGTCATCAACCCGAATGACTTCAAGCCGGAGATTGCCAGCGCCGTGGAATCAAACACCGGGCGAACCCTGACCATGGAGGGCGACCTGGAGCTGTCAGTGTTTCCGTGGCTGGGTGTCGTGATTGGCGAAAGCAGCCTGTCCAATGCGAAGGGTTTTTCCGCGCAGCCGTTTGCACAGGTCGAGACGGTACAGATCCGTGTGAAACTGTTGCCACTGTTGTCCAGGAAACTGGTCATGGATACGGTGGTGTTGAAAGGGCTGCAGGTTTCACTGGAAACCAACAAGTCAGGCAGGACCAACTGGCAGGACCTGGCGGGTACGCCGGCGCAAAAGGCCACGGCTGCCAAAAAGGAAACGCCTCCGCAAGCTGCTGGCGTACCGGTACTGGCCGGGCTGGCGATCGGCGGGGTTGAAATTACCGATGCACAGATTGTCTGGGATGACCGCCATAGCGGCAGTCGTTACCAGGTGAGTGACTTAACCCTGGAGACCGGAGCCATCGGGTCCGGGAAGAGTGTTCCGGTTTCACTGTCGATGCAGGTGAAAGGTACCGGCCTGCCGAAAACCGGCCTGGCCCCGAAACTTGATTTTGATATTGACGTCGATGTCGATGCCCAGACCCTGAAGCTGTCAGACCTGGTTTTACGTATTGCCGACCTGACGCTGGAAGGTGAGCTCTCGGGTAAACAGATCCTGGGTGATGCCAGTTTCGACGGCAAGCTGAAGGTCAGGGAATTTGTCCCGCGCGACCTGATGACGTCACTTGGTCTGCCATTGCCGGAAACCTCGGACCCGAATGTGCTCGGGCGTGCAGACGCCGTACTCGCGCTGGCAGCCACTAAAGACAGCCTGAAACTGTCCGGGCTGCGTATTCGCCTGGATGACTCGACAGTGGATGGCAGTCTCTCCGTTGCCAGTTTTGCACGGCCGGCAATCCGTTTCGATATCCGCCTCGATGCGATGGATGTTGACCGTTACCTGCCGCCGCAGCAGGAAGCTGTGCCTGCAACACCCACGGCAGCCGCCGCAGCCGGTGCCGGGATGATCCCGGTTGAAACACTGCGCGGCCTCAATGTTGTCGGCAAGCTTGCCGTCGGTGAGCTCAAGGCGGCGCAGTTGCGCAGCCGTGATATTTCGATGGAACTGAATGCAAAAGACGGCGTGGTACGGGTCTACCCGGCAACTGCCTCCCTGTACGAAGGGACATACCAGGGGGATGTGAAGCTGGATGTGCGTGGCACAAGGCCGGTGATTTCACTGAATGAAACCCTGTCCGGTGTGCAGGTTGGCCCACTGCTCAAGGATATGATCGACCAGGACCGCCTGCTGGGCAGGGCCGAGGTCAGCGCAAAACTGACGGCAAAAGGGCAGACACCCGATGCGTTCAAGCGCACCCTCAACGGCAAACTGTCGTTTGCCTTCACGGATGGTGCAGTGAAGGGTGTTAACCTGATTCGCCTGATCCGCAAGGCACAGGCGCTGCTCAAGGGCAAGCCCATGCCGGCGGACAACACACCGGAACAGACCGACTTTTCTGAAATGCGCGGTACCGCCACCGTAACAAACGGTGTCATTCGTAATAACGACCTGTTGCTCAAGAGTCCGCTGTTGCGGGTAGACGGAAAGGGCAAGGTCAGCCTGCCGGACGAGACCATTGATTACCTGGTGACGGCAAAGCTGGTTGGCAGCCTCGAAGGTCAGGGTGGCAAGGAGCTCGAGGAACTCAAGGGTATCGCGATCCCGGTCAAGGTGAGCGGAACCTTTGCTGCGCCGGAATACCAGGTCAAACTGGACGCTGTCGTGAAGGATGCGGCGAAAAAGGAAATTAAAAAGAAGGTCAGGAAAAAGCTTGAGAAACAACTGGAGAAGCAGTTTGGCGATTCACTCAAGGGTCTGTTCCGTTAACGGGGCGGGATTCAGAATCCGGGGTATGGTGTGCTGAGTACTGAAAAGGCGCGAGTCGGTATCATCGGCCTGGGTTATGTCGGATTGCCACTGGCCGTTGAGTTCGGCAAGCAGCTGCCGACACTCGGTTTTGATATCAATGCGCAGCGTATCAATGAACTGAGGTCCGGCAGGGACAGCACCCTGGAAGTTGATAACGAAGTGCTTGCTTCGGCCGGTCAGCTGGACTATTGCGACAAGCTTGATGATCTGGCCGGGTGCAATGTATTTATTGTTACCGCGCCTACCCCGATTGATCGCTACAAGCGGCCGGACCTCGGGCCGCTGGTGTCGGCGAGTCACATGCTGGGCGGCCTGCTCAGGCCGGGTGATGTGGCCATTTATGAATCGACTGTCTACCCGGGTGCGACCGAGGAAATCTGTGTGCCGGTACTGGAGGAAACGTCCGGGCTGGTGTTCAACCAGGATTTTTTTGTCGGTTACAGTCCCGAGCGGGTCAACCCCGGCGACAGGGAACACCGGTTGTCCCGTATCACCAAAGTGACATCCGGCTCCACACCGGAGGCCGCTGACTTTGTCGACGCCCTGTACGGTAAGATTATCGAGGCCGGTACCCACAAGGTCAGCAGTATCCGCGTTGCCGAGGCGGCCAAGGTAATCGAGAATACCCAGCGCGATATCAACATTGCACTGGTCAACGAGCTGGCACTGATTTTCAACCGGCTTGATATCGATACCCAGGAAGTCCTGGAGGCGGCAGGAACCAAGTGGAATTTCCTGCCTTTTCGTCCGGGCCTGGTCGGCGGGCATTGTATCGGTGTAGACCCGTACTATCTGACACACAAGGCGCAGGAGATCGGTTACCATCCCGAGGTCATCCTGGCAGGGCGGCGCATTAACGACGGCATGGGTGCCTATGTCGCGGAGCAGGTATTCAGGCTGATGAACCGTGCCCGGCTGCGGGTGTGCGATGCACGCATACTGGTGATGGGGCTGGCCTTCAAGGAGAATTGCCCCGATTTGCGCAACACGCGTGTGATCGATGTGATCGAGGCCTTGCAGGGGTATAGCGCAACGGTCGATGTGTATGATCCATGGGTCGATAGTGAAGAGGCTGAGCGCATGTACGACATACGCCCGGTCAGTCAACCGGAAGCGGGGTGTTACGATGCTATCGTGATAGCGGTTGCCCACGACCGGTTCCGTGATCTGGGCGAGGCCGGTATCCGCGCGTTCGGCAAACCGGACAGTGTCCTGTACGATGTCAAGTATCTGCTGCCGGCCAACGCAGTCGACGGCAGGCTTTGAATTCTCATGATTTACGTCATTGCGAGCGAAGCGCGGCAATCTCACGCTATGGAATCAGTCTGTTAGAGATTGCCGCGTCACTTCGTTCCTCGCAATGACGAATTAATCAGAGGTTCCCGGAATTTTGTAACTCAGGAAAAAGACTATGAAAGTGTTAATCACCGGTGCAGCCGGTTTTATCGGTAATGACCTGGCTATTCGATTACTGGAGCGCGGTGATGAAGTGATCGGTATTGATAACCTGAATGACTATTACGATCCCTCGCTTAAAGAAGCCAGGCTGGCGCGGGTCAGCGATAACCCGGGGTTTACCGATGTGCGCCTCGATATTGCAGATCGTGACGGGGTTGCCGAGGTGTTCAAAACACACAGACCGGACCGGGTCGTCAACCTGGCCGCTCAGGCCGGTGTGCGCTACTCGCTGGAGAACCCGAATTCCTATATCGATACCAACGTCGTCGGCTTTATGAATATCCTCGAAGGGTGTCGCTATAACGATGTCGAGCACCTGGTCTATGCATCCAGCAGCTCCGTGTACGGGTCCAATACCAAAATGCCCTTCTCGGTGCATGATAACGTTGACCACCCGGTCAGTATCTATGCTGCCACCAAAAAAGCCAATGAGTTGATGGCGCATACCTACAGTCACCTGTACAAGCTGCCCACCACAGGCCTGAGGTTCTTTACCGTATACGGCCCCTGGGGGCGTCCCGATATGGCGTTGTTCCTGTTCACGCGCAAGATTCTTGCCGGTGAACCCATCGATGTATTTAATTACGGCAAGCACCGTCGTGATTTCACTTACATCGATGACATTGTGGAGGGTGTGATCCGAACCCTGGACCGGGTCGCACAGCCCAACCCGGACTGGTCCGGAGATCATCCCGATTCGGCCAGCAGTACCGGACCCTATGCCCTGTACAACATCGGTAACAACGAACCGGTGGAACTGATGCACTATATCGAAGTGCTGGAAGACTGCCTGGGGATAAAAGCCGAGAAGAACCTGTTGCCTCTGCAGGCCGGTGATGTACCGGACACCTATGCCGACGTGCAGGACCTGGTTCGTGATGTGGGCTACAAGCCGGACATGTCGGTCGAGCAGGGTGTTGCGAATTTTGTTGACTGGTACTGTGAGTATTACGGGGTCGATCGTTCTGCAGGCAGCTGATGTTTTCAGAAAACATACTGGCCTGGTTTGCGGATCACGGCCGAAAGGATCTTCCCTGGCAGCAGCAACCCACCCCTTATCGGGTGTGGGTTTCGGAAATCATGTTGCAGCAGACCCAGGTAAAGACTGTCATTCCTTTTTACCAGCGCTTCATGTCGCGATTCCCTGATGTCCAGCAGCTAGCCGATGCCCCACTCGATGATGTACTCCACCACTGGTCGGGGCTTGGCTATTACGCGCGGGCACGCAACCTGCACAAGGCCGCCCGCCTTGTGCGCGACACGTACAAGGGCATCTTCCCCGAACAGTTTGAACAGGTCGAGGCATTGCCCGGCATTGGCCGCTCGACGGCGGGCGCCATTCTTTCACTGGCCTGTGGCCAGCGCCACGCCATCCTGGACGGGAACGTAAAACGTGTGCTGGCGCGCTATCACGCAGTGCACGGATGGACGGGTAACAGTACTGTGCTGCGTGAATTATGGTTACTGGCCGAGGCCGCGACACCGCAACAGAATGTGGCAGCCTACAACCAGGCCATGATGGATCTTGGCGCAACCGTTTGTCGGCGCGGTACACCGGACTGCGAATCCTGCCCGTTAACGTCAGGTTGTCTTGCACGGCGCCAGGGCATCCAGCGTGACCTGCCGTCACCCAGGCCGCGCAAGGTGTTACCGGTGCGCGAGGTTCACATGCTGTTGTTGCAGGATACGCAGCAGGCTGTGTGGTTGCAGCAGCGGCCAGCCAGCGGTATCTGGGGCGGCCTGTGGAGTTTCCCCGAGTTTGCCGGTGCAGCCGAATTGCAGGGCTGGCTGGATGAGAGAAGCTTGCCGGGGGAAATCCAGCAGCACGACGTGGTACGCCATACCTTCAGTCATTTTCACCTGGATATCACACCGTGTCTCGTCCGGCTGCAAAACCCGGTGTTTTCTGTGATGGATGGTCATGAGGGAGTCTGGTATAACACCCGGCAACCCGGGGCGCTGGGACTGCCAGCGCCCGTTCAACGCCTGCTGCAGCGTTTGCAGGCATCAGATTAAGGAGACATCCGGCATGGCCCGAATGGTAAATTGCGTAGTTCTGGGTAAGGAAGCGGAAGGGCTGGATCGTCAGACCTATCCCGGTGAACTCGGCAAGCGGATTTTCGAGAATGTGTCAAAAGAAGCCTGGCAGAAATGGATGGGCCAGCAGACCATGCTGATCAACGAGTACCGCCTGTCCCCGGTCGACCCGAAAGCACGCAAGTTTCTCGAAGAGCAAATGGAAAAATTCTTTTTTGGCGAAGGTGCCGATACCCCGGAGGGATTTGTTCCTCCGGAGAAGTGAGTCCCGTAACCCCCCGATAATCCGCCAAATGGCAGGATTACCGGCATTCGGGCTTGACGCCCGCCGAGCCGACCTGTTTAATACGCGCTTCCTTTCTCCGGCCGGGTAGCTCAGTTGGTAGAGCAGGGGATTGAAAATCCCCGTGTCGGCAGTTCGATTCTGTCCCCGGCCACCATATTTATCAATGAGATAAAAGTTTTCTGCTTTTACT
>JALVCM010000406.1 GCA_027010005.1 Thiohalobacter sp. | reverse complement strand
GGTCCGGGTGAGTTGCAGGCTTGATGGAACAGCGGTTGTTAGTGTAGCCATACATGATGCCTTTCCGAACGCGCTTTATACGGTGTGGGACGTCGGGGTATTGAATCCGCTTGAACCGGAGGAGCAAGGCTATGCCATACCGCTTGGAGGCGTCCCGAACATTCTTTTGACGGACAAGACCGGCTGTGGGGTAAAGGAGATAGAGGTCGCATACTGTCCTACAACTGTTTGCGCGCCAGGCACAGGATTCTGTAGCAGCTACCTGTCCGTATTTTATCACTGGGATAACCAGGCATACGGTGGCTCACCTGCGGCAACGTTTGCCGGTATGCCGACTGGTGTAGCCGCGGCCAATCAGATGGTATGGCCGATGAATGGCAAGGTTCTGAGCGAACCGGTGACAGCGTACCGAAAAAATTCCGCTGACTGTACCGCTCATGATGAATATAAACCGGATCACATTGTTGAGGCACATCATGCTGATTTGGAATCTCGATTTGAAGGGCATGGTAGAAGAGGCACGAGTCCTCACGTCGGAGGGAAGGACATGAATGATGATTGACGAACATTCTGTCGAGGAGAAAGTGAGAGAGTTTCTGATGACGGAGTTCATGATGCCCCAGGTGGAATATCTGTCATTAAAGGATGAGTTGGCGCTGGATAGTCTCGCACAGGCAGAGCTTAGACTGTTTTTATCTGATGAATTCGGTGTTGAAATGAGTCAAGGTGGAAAACAAAAGGTGGCATCGTTCTCGTGTCTGTCTGATATTATAGAAACAGTCGGTGTGCGTGAAAGCGCCAGCGCAGGTTCATGATGATTGGCAAGACAGGTTTTTTGTAATGACCTTTTCTGGGAAATGAATATGTGCTGCAGATGTGCATCGTAAAAGCGGACTTTGCAGCACTACTCATTTTCTATTTTCAGGCGACCAAATAGTTCATAAGGGGCCGCGACCGTTAACCACTTGACGCCAACAAGCTTGTCCCTGGGTAACAGTGCTTCGTCGTGGTAACTTCGCTGGCGATAGGTTTTTGTCAGCTCCGCCATGTCTTGCGCCATTTTTTCCAGTGTACTCTGGCTCATATACCGGAACGTACTGGTGAAGACGTGATGTTCCACATCATGATGGCTGATGACGTAATCCAGAAAGTCCTTGTTAAGTTCCCTGATTCTCTTGTGTAACGGGCTTCCGAGCGGGAAGAGCAGCTTTTCCTGAAATTTCAGGTGAAACTTGTTGTCTTCCCGCAGATCAAGAAATCTCTCCTTTTCAAGCTCCCGAAGGTACCTGTACATAGGCAGATCATCCAGTTTGTACTTCCTGCGTATATCTTCTGCGGAGTAACCGAGCGTCAGAAGGTAGAGAAACGAGAAATGTGACGGGTGTTCCGCCAGAAACAGTTCCTGGCGAGGGGACAGCCGGGTCGAGACTTCTGTCTGATGCTGCGCCTGGCTGAACAAGTCGTAGATAGAAATCCCGACAGCCAGGCAAATTTCGTGCAGGCGCGAGATACTGCAGTCTTTCTCCCGAAACATACGTTTTATTGTTTGCTCCGATACGCCTATCTTGTGTGCGACTTCGCGATAGGTCTTTCCCTTGGCCTTTAATGCATTCTTCAAGGCACGAGTAACTTCAAAACTGATTTCAGATGCCATGTTAACCGAATCCTCCTGAAAAAGGTTCAATATTTGTAACCTGATACGGGTTGCTTTACTGAAAGGTATGACTGGATGTAGTTTTTGTCAACGTAGTCACACTGATTAATCAATGGATGAAAGTGTGCGGGGTAATGCAGATAGCGGCGAAACTCTGAAGCTTTCCAGTCAAGTCTACGGATATGTGATTGCTATGGTTAACGGTGAAATTCAACTTAAGGAGAAAGCTCTTGAAACAGATGCTTATTATTTTGGTGTTATTGTTTTCCAGTGTATCAGCATATGCTGCGGTCATCGGAAAGGAAGTGCACTACAGCGTGGATGGCAAGCCTTTTACCGGATACCTGGCTTATGACGATTCGATTCAGGGGAAACGCCCTGGTGTTCTCGTGGTTCACGAATGGTGGGGGCATAATGCGTATGCCAGAAAGCGTGCTGATATGCTTGCAAAAATGGGCTATACGGCCCTCGCACTCGATATGTATGGCTCGGGAAAGCAGGCTAAACACCCGGACGATGCCCAAAAATTTATGCAGGCAGTTATCAGCAATATGCCGGAAGCCGAGAAGCGCTTTAATGCCGCAGATATGCTGTTGCGCAACCAGAAAACGGTGGACAGGAACAGGATTGCTGTCATTGGCTACTGTTTTGGCGGAGGTATTGCGCTGCATATGGCGCGTACGGGTGCAGATCTTCGTGGGGTCGTGAGTTTTCATGGAAGTCTTGGTACGAAGCAGCCGGCAGCGCCCGGTGCGGTCAAATCCAGGTTGCTGGTGTTTACCGGTAACGAGGATCCGTTCGCGCCACCCGAGGTGGTCAAGTCCTTTGAAGACGAGATGCAGGCAGCAGGTGCCGATCTCCAGATTATCGGATATCCGGGAGCCAAGCACAGCTTTACAAATCCGCAAGCTGATATGTTTGCAAAGCAGTTCGGCATGCCGCTGGCCTATAACAAGAAGGCTGACGAGGATTCGTGGCAGCGTATGCAGGTATTTTTAAATAACATATTTGGGCAACGCTAGCACACCGGAGATACCGTATGGACAGGCGCATCTACTTACTGAGTTGAGGGAGTCATAAGGATGAATGATGTAATTCAACATACCCCTGATACCAAACAGCTGCTTTCGCCATTCAAGCTCGGGCCCTACACATTGCTCAACAGGATGGTAATGGCACCGATGACCCGCAATCGTGCCAGTGAAGACGGCGTGCCTGTGGCAGCCAATGTGCTTTACTACACGCAACGTGTATCGGCTGGTCTGATCATCACAGAGGGTTCACAAATTTCGCCACAGGGTGTTGGTTATCCAGGGACACCGGGTATTCACAGCGATGCCCAGGTGGTGGGATGGAAGAATGTTACCCGGGCGGTTCACGACAGAGGGGGGCATATTTTTCTGCAACTGTGGCATGTGGGCCGGATTTCGCACCCATCCCTGCAACCGGATAATGCATTACCCGTTGCACCTTCTGCGGTCAGACCCCGCGGTGAGGCATTTACACGCCAGGGGTTGCAGCCCTTTGTCACGCCGCGTGCTCTTGAGATGCAGGAGATTGCTGATATTGTTGATGATTTTGGATCCGCAGCGAAGAATGCTATGGAGGCAGGTTTCGACGGCGTCGAGATCCATGCTGCGAACGGATACCTTATCGATCAGTTTCTGCGTGACGGGAGTAACCGACGCGAGGATCGTTACGGTGGCCCGATTGAAAATCGGGCCCGGTTACTGCTTGAAATTACAGAATGCGTCTGTGATGTCTGGGGAGGTGAGCGTGTGGGTGTACGGCTCTCACCAATGAACCCGTTCAATGATATGTATGATGCTGATCCGGAGAGCTTGTTTTCACATGTGGTGGATAAACTCAACCCGTTCGATCTTGCTTACTTACATATTGTGGAGGGCGCAATTCATGCGCCAGAGATTTCCAGGCCGGCCTTTGATATAGATATACTGCGCCAGCGTTACCAGGGAACCTACATGGCGAATGGTGGTTACAACAAAAGACGTGCGGTGCAGGCCATCTGTGATGGATATGCCGATCTTGTTTCCTTTGGGGAATACTTCATTGCCAATCCTGATCTGCCGCTGCGCTTCGCAGCAGGGGCGCCGCTGAATATACCGGATCCAGCAACCTATTACGGTGGTGATGAAGCTGGCTACACAGATTATCCGATGATGGGGAAGTTGGAGGATGACTGCATAGTCAGGAATTCACATATGAACCAGATTTGAACCAGTGTGATAGGGGTCCGGGCCTTGACATTGATCCTGGATTCATCCGCTAGATGTATGCATAAAAAAGGGCCATAAGGCCCTTTTTTATTCTCCGTCATGCCGGCAAAGCCGGCATCCATTTAGTTCAGCAGTGAGCTGTCCAGCATGCTGTAGAAGTTATCCAGGCCATCATCGTACTCAACCTGCATCAGGCCATTATCGGATTTCTTGCCGATATTCTGTTTGTGCCACACCAGCTTGCCGGTGCTGGAGTCGTAGACCCGCAGCAGTCCGCCCTTGCAACCCACGGCTACGCGAGTGCTGTCCGGTGAGATATCCGTGACACAGCGTTTGCCTTCCGTCATGGAGTCGGTGATTTCCAGCTCGGTTCGCTCACCGGTGGTAGTACTCAGCAGTACGACCTTGTCCGCCTTGCCATAGGAACGGGGCAGGCCGTCGTCGCCGAAAGTAATCAGGGAGCGCTTCGGCATCACGATGGCGAAGAACTTCAGGTCGGGTGAAACACGAACACTGGAAATTCGACGTGGTTTCTTGGCGTCGCCAGTGGCCCATTTCAGGGTGTGTTCCTCACCGGTTTCGATGTCATATACGTTGCGCAGTGAGATCAGCTGCTTGCCGTCCTTGCTGAACTGCAGGGAGCTGAACTGGCGCGGAATCATGAAGTCACTACCGGAATAGGTTTCGACAACATGGCGTTTGTCATTATCGGTATCGATAATAGCGAACTGGTCACGGCCGACGAAAGCCACGCGATTACCGGCATCCGTGATACCCAGCGCGTAGACACCTGCATCAATATGTTCGATAGTGCGGGTGATGGTGAATTTCTCCAGGTCCATCACGTGCAGGTCGGAGTTGTATTCGAAGGCAACCTGCTGGTCCTTGTCGTTGGTACGCGCGGTGCAGGTATTCACAACGATAGCAGCGAACTTGCCATTATTGGAAGGCACGATCGGTCCAACATAGTCATGGAAGCCGGTCTTCGGGTCGCAGTTACCATTTTTGCCCTTGACCTTTGACAGCTCAATACGTGCCGGTTGCTTGCCCGAGAAGTCCATGTAGCCACCGATGAAACCGGGCAACTGTGTCTTCGGGTTGCTGCCCATGACACCGAGCGAACTCGGTATCAACAGTACCTTGCCATTCGGGTAGGAGCCGGTCATCACCACGTCCTTGAAGTTGCTGATACCCCAGCGGCGGTTACCGACACGGCCATACTGGCTGCCGAACAGTGTATCCAGGTCCTTCCTGTCACCCAGCGCCTCGACCAGCACGCCAGTGCTGGCGTCCCAGATCTTGATGCCACCGGTATGCTCGACTTTTTCAGCCAGCGTATAGCCGCCGGCACCACCAGTAATAAGGTGCTTCCCGTCTTCGGTGAAATGGACTGCATAGATATCGGCTTCGGATGCATGGCTTGCGCCGGACAGCAGCGCCAGGCTCAGCGCGGTTGCCTTGATCAGCTTCGAACGTGTCATAGGGGTTTAGCCTCAGTGAAAAATTCTCAATTCTGTGCGCCAAGGTATTGACGAATCAGTCTGGGTGAGGTATCGGCATGACCCGTGTCAGCTTGAGGAAAGTGTTGGAATTTTCAGTTGCTTAGCGGCTGATAATGCTTGTTGTGCTATCAAATAATCTTATATTAAACTTGCTGAAACAAAGGGATATACGTAGAAACTGAAAAGATACTTGATGTGAGTAACTGGCCCCGGTCACCAGTCAGATGCATTCAGACAGGCCAGAATTTACGTTAAGAAAAAGTAAATTAGAATATGATTATACTGCACCGAAGTGGTGCGAAAAAACTGTCATTTCACCGACTGTCATTGTGACTGAACCAGCTTGTCACACGCAGTTCCAGCCAGTAACGGGGACGCAGTGGCAGGTGACCGGAAACGAAGCCGACATGGCCACCGCTGCGGTACAGTTCGAGTGTGACGCCGGGGCCCAGTTGATCTTCGCGCGGTATGGCGTCCGGGTCCATGAAAGGGTCATCCAGTGCATGAATGATCAGTGTCGTTGTTGCGATCCCTGAAACATAATCCCGGCTGCTGGATTTTCTGTAATAGTCCGCTACACCCTTAAAGCCGTGTAACGGTGCAGTGATTTCATCGTCAAACTGCTGGAAGGATGTCAGGCGGGACAGGTGACTGGTATCGACAGGCATATCGATACGCTGTGCCTTGTTATGCAGTGAACGCCTGAGCTTGCGCAGCAGGTAGGCCTGGTAGATGCGGGACGCACCACGTTCGAGTCTTGCGGCCGCGTTGGCCAGATCAAAGGGGACAGATACGGCGACAGCGCGTTGCACGCGGTTTTGCGCGGGATTTTCGCCCAGCCACTTCAACAGGACATTGCCGCCCAGTGAAACACCGGCGACATAGATATCTCGCTGCGGATACCGTCGGGCGATGTGATCAAGGACAGTCTGCAGGTCGCCGGTTTCACCGGAGTGGTAACTGCGTGGCAGACGGTTGGGTTCACCGCTGCAACCGCGAAAGTACATCTGCACAGATTGCAAACCGGAAGTCGTCAGTGCGGCCAGCAGGCCGGAGGCATAGTGGGAATGCAGTGAGCCCTCAAGGCCGTGCAGAAGTAACACCAGAGGGCCGGGTTGCTCACGGGTCCAGTCCAGATCGAGGAAGTCCCCGTCGTCGAGTTCCAGTCGCTCACGTTGCAGCGGTGGAGGCCTGCGCTTGCGGAACAGGGTCGGGAACAGCGTTTGAAGGTGTCCGCCGGGCAGCCACCAGGCCGGTCGGAACGGGGTGTCCACCGGCATGCTGTCAGGCGAGCAGGCGCTGGATGGTGGAGCGCAATGTGTCGACGTTGAAGGGCTTGTCGAAGATCGCCGAGACACCGCTCTTTTCGACCCCGGCCAGCCGCGCCTTGTCCGTTTCGGAGGTGACCATTAATACCGGTACACTCTGCTGGCTGCTTTCCTTGCGGATAAACTGGCTGAGTTCCTCACCGTCCATTTCCGGCATGTTGTAGTCGGTGACAATCAGGTCATAAAATTCCTGTTCGATCGTTTCCACAGCCTGTTTGCCGTTTTCCGCCTCACTGATGTTCTCGACACCCATTTTTTCCAGCATCTGACGGATGATGCGTCGTGAGGTAAAACTGTCATCGACAATCAGTACATTCATTTCTTCCGGTGTAATGTGCTCCAGTTCGAGGGGCTCAGGTTCAAGAAATTCCAGTGCTGAAAACAGTGAGGCACGCAGCTGGTCCTGTGTACAGGGCTTGGGCAGCATGGCGACCACACCGGCCTGGCGCAACGGTTCCAGGTAACGTATGCCGGTTTCGCTGGAGACCAGCATAAAGGCAACGTCGAGTAGTCGTTCGTCTGCACGCATCTGCTGAACCAGTTCGGTCCCCGTCATGTCGGGCAGGTGCATGGTGCTGATGACCAGGTCAGGAATGTTTTCCTGCATCAGTTCCAGTGCGGCTTTCCCGTCCCGGGCCCAGCGGATGCCTGGTGCGCCCAGTGCCACGAGGTAGCCTTCGATAATCCTGTGCTGCGTGGAGGAGGGCTCTACCAGCAGGACCTCCAGTTGCGTGATTGACAGCTGGCTCATTGATGCGCCCGGTTGGCGAGCAGTTCTTCAACGACACCCGGGTCGGCGAGTGTACTGGTGTCACCGAGGCTGTCGATTTCATTGGCGGCAATCTTGCGCAGGATACGGCGCATGATTTTCCCGGAGCGGGTCTTGGGGAGTGCCGGCGCCCACTGCAGGACATCGATGGTAGCGATCGGGCCAATTTCGTTGCGAACCAGTTTGATCAGTTCGGCCCTGAGTGCATCGTCCGGTTGCACACCCTTGACCAGGGTGACATAGGCGTAAATACCCTGGCCCTTGATGTCGTGCGGGTAGCCGACCACGGCTGCTTCGGCGACGGCATCGTGCAGGACCAGCGCACTTTCCAGCTCTGCCGTCCCCAGGCGGTGGCCGGAGACATTCAGTACGTCATCGACACGCCCGGTAATCCAGTAATAGCCGTCCTTGTCACGGCGTGCGCCGTCACCGCTGAAATACATGCCGGGGTAAGTCGAGAAGTACGTCTCCTTGAAGCGCTTGTGGTCACCGTACACGGTACGCATCATGGCGGGCCAGGGGCGGGTAATGACCAGATTGCCCTCGGCCTCGCCTTCCAGCAGTTTGCCTTCGTTATCGACCAGTGCCGGCGCCACGCCAAAGAATGGCACCGTGGCCGAACCGGGTTTGGTGGCTATCGCGCCGGGCAGGGGGGTAATCATGTGGCCGCCGGTTTCGGTCTGCCACCAGGTATCGACTATCGGGCAGCGTCCCTCACCGACCACATGGTAGTACCACTCCCAGGCTTCCGGGTTGATTGGCTCACCGACGGTACCGAGC
>JALVCM010000405.1 GCA_027010005.1 Thiohalobacter sp. | reverse complement strand
GCATTTTGAATACCTCGAACCAGAAGGGTCCGAACTTGATGATGTAGTCCTGGTAGGGCTGGTTCTGTTGCAGGACGGTGCCCACAACCGAAGCGATGGCGATGGCCACCAGCAGGGTAATCGCCAGGTTCATGGAACCCAGAAACTCCAGCGCGATGGACGCGTAGCCTGTTCGGGGCTGGCGGGATTGTGTCGACTGATTCATGCGTTGCGCATTCTACCAATAAAAAGGGCGGCCCGATGGCCGCCCTTTCGGTCAATCACCGTACTGGCTGCTCAGTGCAGGCCCTGTACATAGGCCGCGACGGCCTTGATTTCCTCTTCAGTCATTTTCCCGGCAATGTTACGCATCATCTTGCCGGCATCGTTCTTGCGCTCACCGCTCTTGAAGGCTTTCAGCTGGTTTTCAATATACTTCGCATGTTGACCACTGAGGGCCGGGAAATTGGCCGCCGGGTTGCCCGCGCCGGTCGGACCATGGCAACCGATACAGGCAGCAACGCCCGTGGCCGGGTTACCACCACGGTAGAGCTTCTGTCCGGCTTCGAACAACGACTTGTCTGCGGCACCCTGTTTGCGTGGCATGCTGGAGAAATACGCGGCAAGGTTGGCCATGTCCTGTTCATTCAACGCCGCAACCATTCCGCTCATGGTGGCATTGTTGCGATCCGTGCCCGCCTTGAAATCAGCCAACTGCTTGGCGATGTATTTGGCGTGCTGCCCGGCCAGGTTCGGCCACTCGGGATTGACACTGTTGCCATCCATGCCGTGACAACCTGCACAGGTTGCAGATTTGGCCTTGCCCGCAGCGGCATCGCCGGCTGCCATGGTGGGCGCCGTAGCGGTCGCCAGAGTGATTGTTGCTGCTAATACAAGCCACTTGTTCATGTCGATACATTCTCCAGAAACATGATGGAAAGCGCGCCGCCCGAGCTTCGCGGATCGACGCCCAAAAAAGAGCACAACTGTATACCAGCGGGCTTCTTTCGGGTCAACTGAAAATGGCGCCGCCGGGACACCTGAAAGCCCGCACAAAAACCACGCAAGCACTTGTTATTACAAATTAAATTGTCTGTATGTCGCCTGCCTGACACGGCTTTTCCGCTAACACTTTCTTAACTCCCTTCCCACAGACCACGTTGATTTGCGGCTGCCGACCGATACAACAGTTATGCGACAATACCCGTTATGACTGTCGATTACCGAAGTGCAACGTTCCTCACCAGCGTCCCGGACGCCTCACTCGCCCCCGATGACACAGGTGCCGAAGTGGCCTTTGCCGGGCGCTCCAACGCCGGCAAATCCAGTGCCCTGAACGCACTGACGGATCAAAAGGCACTGGCCCGCACCAGTAAAACACCGGGGCGTACACAGCAAATCAATTTTTTCCTGTTGGCCGGTGGTCATCGCCTGGTCGACCTGCCGGGTTACGGCTATGCCAAAGTGCCACAGGCCATGAAAGACAAGTGGCAGCGCAACATGGCGGACTACCTGCAGTCGCGCGCCTCATTACGTGGCCTGATCATGTTGATGGACTGCCGCCATCCGCTGACAGATTACGATCAGCAGATGCTGCGCTGGTGCGCGGATGTCGATTTACCGGTACACGTGTTACTGACCAAGGCGGACAAACTGAAACGCGGGCCGGCGACCAACAGCCTGCTTGCGGTACGCAAACGTTTACCGGAGTTTCACCCGCACGCCAGCGTACAGCTTTTTTCCTCACTCAAAAAAACCGGCGTGGATGAAGCACGGTGCATACTGGATAGCTGGCTAACTGACTAATACTTTTCCTGCGGACAAAAAAAACCCCGGAGTGCAAGGGGGGGAAGCACCGGGGTTAAGAATACCCGGCTTGGGGAAACCGGGTTGGAGGAATTCCCGTTCCGACATCGAACGGGGAGCGTACCGCCAACAACGCTCCAGTCGTTGGACTACTATCTTTGGTTAAACTGATACTGTCTGATCAAGCCCCCGCTTTACTCACCAAGATTTTTTCGCTCTATGGTGTAACTATAGAACAAGTCATACCCTCTTGTGTAGTAGATCGTTGGTTAATAAATAAATTTAATTTATTCACTGATAACTTA
>JALVCM010000404.1 GCA_027010005.1 Thiohalobacter sp. | reverse complement strand
CGACCAGGGGCAGTCTTTCGATGCAACCTTTGACTGGGGCTACGTCAGCTATGCACTGGGAGAAAATGCCGATATCCGTGGCGGTAAAATCAAGTTCCCGACCTTCCTGATTTCGGAATATATCGAGGTTGGCTATGCCTATCCCTGGATCCGCCCACCGGCCGAGGTCTACGGCAGTAATCCGATCACCGCCATCACCGGCGCAGACCTGCTGTTGCGTGTCCGTCTCGGCCGCAGCGACCTGCTGGCGCAGCCCTACTTCGGTACCGCCAGCGACGAGGACGCACTGGTGCCACAGGAAGCGCTGCCGGCACTGGGCCTGCCCGCCGGCACCGTCACCTATGCCAATTTTGATGCCAAAAACATGGCCGGTATCAATATCGCCCTCACCGGCCCGGCCGGCACCCTGCGCGGTGGCTACCTGCAGACCGCTGTCAGTGCCAGTGATTTTGGTATCAACACCAAGGAAGACGTCACGTTCTGGAGTGTTGGCGGCAACCTCGACTGGCATAACATTATCGCCTACAGCGAATATTTCGAACGTGAGATCGATGGTGCGGCCAATGCCTTCTTCCCCAGCCAGAAGGGCTGGTACGCCACGCTGGGCTACCGGATCGGTCGTTTCCTCCCGCATATCACTTATGCAAAACTGGAGGACAACAACAGCAGCAGCGACCCCGGCATTGCACTGGAACAGGAATCCGTTACGGGCGGACTGCGCTTTGAACTGGGCACCGGTGCTGCACTCAAGCTTGAAGTGCAACGTATCGAACCGGAGGATGGTACGCGCGGGCTGCTCATCAGCCCGGTCGATGACATCACCATCTACAGCCTTGCTGTTGACGCAATTTTCTAAGGGTCACATTCATGAAAAGCTTCTTCAAACTGTTACCCCTGTCAGCCATGCTGCTGGCGTTTAACGCCTGGGCCGAACTGGCTGTCATCGTTGCCCCGTCCGTTAATATCGACAGTATCAATGCCGAACAGCTGGAACGGCTGTACCTGAACAGGGCCGATCGTTTCCCTGGTGGCGTCCCGTTGAAACCACTCGACCAGCGCAATGGCTCGGAACAGCGCAAGATATTCTCCACCCGCATACTGGGCAAGTCGGAAACCGAACTGGCCGGGTACTGGTCACGGCGTATGTTCTCCGGCAAGGGACATCCGCCTCACACTGTCGATAATGACGAGGGCGTTATCGAATACGTTATTACCCACCCGGGGAGCATTGGTTATATCGACGGAGATTCAGTCGATGACCGCGTCAAGGTGCTGTTGCGTATTCCCTGAGCCTGATATTTAACAAGCCTGAATACCGCCTGCCAGGAACGCTGGCGGTATTTTTCTACACATCCATAAGCGACTGCTGTCAGCTGCAGAAGATCCTCGGCCAGCGTTCATACAGGGCGTCCGAAAGTTGTGGCTCCACCACTACCACGTAAACCCGTTGTTCGTGGCGTTCATGCGCAACCAGTCCCTGTATCCACTTGCCCTTTGGCAACTCAAACCAGCGTGTGCACCCTTCCATGTCCTGCTCCATGAAACGCTGCACGCAAAGTTTTACGGGGACAGGAAACCATTTATCCCAACGCCCGGCGTAAATGCTGTCCAGTCGTGCGCAACCACCAAACGGCAAGCTTCCCTGCTGGGCCTTTCGCCGGCCCCAGGGCAAAAGCGTGTGCCCGCCGTTCCGGGTCCTGACCGGCAAGGTGGCTTTCGGGTTGCTGAAGTACACCTGGCAGGACGCTCCCCGGTCGCTGTAACCCACACCAACACACATGACTAGACAGTTTTCCGGTGACCGAAAGGTTTCCAGGCCGGCGCAATGACATTTGGCATGTCCGAGCGTTTCAACAGACGGGCGGGGGCCAGCACAAACTCACCATAGCGCTCATTGACACGGTCCATGACCTGGTTGCACGCATCCACTTTTCGTGTGTCGCCCCCGAACAGGCTCAACTGCTGCCCTTTCGGCTGCGGACGCAGCGCCGTCACCTGGACCTGGAAAATCCCCTCTCCACGCCAGTACTCGTCCAGCACAACGTCACACAGCTTCATGATGCTGTGACCACTCTGGGTCGGAAAAGGTGTCTTCAGGGTATCGCCCGTCCAGCCCTGCGAAGTCCGCAGACCAATACTGAACTCACAGGCCTCCATTGAGTGACGGCGCAGGCGTGTCGCAACCTTTTCACTCATGTGCAGCAACCAGGTATGAATCACGGCCCGGTCGCGCGTATCCGGCGGTACCACCTTGCCGTGCCCGATGGATTTTGGCGGCGCCACGTGTGTGACAAGCGCCTCCGGATCCTGCCCCTGGCACATGTACCAGATACGCCGCCCGGGATTCCCGAAACGCCGTGCCAGTTCTCCGATCGGCAAATGCTTCATATCGCCACAGGTATGGATACCACGTTCCGCCAGGAACCCGCCAATCCCGCGACTGATGCCACACAACTCCGTGACCGGGACGGGCGCCAGCCGCTGCTGCGCCTCCCAGGGCGGGATGATGCACAGGCCATCCGGTTTATCGAGTTTGGCCGCGTACTTGGCCGTCGTCTTGTCGCCACTCACACCCACCGAGCAGGACAACCCCGAAACCCGGTGTACCGTTTGCTTGATCAGGCGCCCCATGTGCCCGGCACTGCCCCACAACGGCTGGCAGGCCGTGAGATCCAGGAATGCCTCATCCACGGAAAATACTTCGACCAGTGGCGTGACTGCTTCCAGCGCCGCCATAATGCGGGTCGATACCGTGGCATAGCGCTCAGGCCGTGCAGGCACCTGGATAAAGTCCGGACAACGCTGCCTGGCTTCCTTCAGGCGCATCCCGGTCCTGATACCGTAGGCGCGCGCCTCGTAGGAACAGGTAATAATACAGGTACCGGTCCGGCCGTTTGTGATTCCTATGGGCAACCCCTGCCATTCCGGGCGGTCGGCCTGTTCTATGGAGGCAAAAAAGGCATTCATGTCGACCAGGGCAATCATGCGTGGCCAGCGGATGTTTTCCATGCGCCCTCCTGTTTACTGTATGGATATACAGTATCCGAAAAAGGCCCGGGGATATCAACCGCTGATCTTTTCAATCCGTCATTCCGGTACATACCGGACAAAAGCACTTGCGCGTTGAACACCCGCAGGGCGAACGAAGCAAGTAATCCATGTCATTGAAAACACTGGATCCCGGCATACGACGGGATGACAGTAAACGAATTATCAGGGGCTTCCCGGCTCAGAGCGTACCGGCCTGCTTCGCAAGGAAACAGGTCTTTGCCGACAGTTCGAATGAACAGGTCCACTTGTAGGCCAGGTTGATGGATTCTGCAGCGGCATAAACCCCGTGGCCGCGCACTACAACAACCTTGCAGTCCGCCAGCGCATCCGAAACCGCATCAGCCGCCAGATCAAGATAGCGGTCGTAGGGAATACTGATAACAGGAATACGTTCGAAGTAATACTGCCCCTCGAAATCACAGGGGACAAAATCTTTACCATCAAGGGTCATGGCAACACTGTAAGCGCCGTGACTGTGCAGTACTGCGCCTGCCTGCAGGTTCTTCCGGTAGACCTGTGCGTGCAGAATCGCGTCCAGTGATGCGCCCTCTCCCGGCTTGCCGTCAACCGGACAGGGAACCAGCCGGTCTGCTTCCAGCAGGTCGGCGCAGGCGCCCGTGGGGGTAACCCAGAACCGGTCCTGGTCACGCACTGAAGCATTGCCGCTATGGGAATCGTTATAGCCGTATTGCCGGAGCCACCGGTAGTGGCGGACAAGGTCCTGCTGAATATCCATCGGGGTATTCTACCCCGCTGTGCAGCACCTAGCGACAGGTAGAAAGAAAGCGTGCCGTTGGACCATTGCAGGGGTTGGTCGCGAAACCACCCGGTTCAGTTGTATTGTCCGGGGCTTCTTTTTCAGCAGCCTGGGCAACAGATGCCGTTGTTTCCGGTGGCTCGACTGCTTCCGGGGTCGGGGCAACTATTGCCTCTGCCGCGGGTGTTTCAGCAAATAATTCGTCATCATCTTCTTCTGACCATTCAGGCGTATTGGTCCAGGCTGAGGGGAACGGGGTACTGCGCGTACTGACCGGCTGTTTAGCCGTAGTCGATACAATATTTTCACGCTCAGCCTGTTCACGGCGGGCCGCTTCCTGCTTCACCTGTTCCTGTTTTGCCTTCTCGGCCGCACGCTGCTTCGCCAGACGTGCTTCCTGTTCACGACGGGCCGCTTCCCGCTTCGCCTGTTCCTGTTTTGCCTTCTCGGCCGCACGCTGCTTCGCCAGACGTGCCTCCTGTTCACGGCGGGCCGCTTCCCGCTTCGCCTGTTCCTGTTTTGCCTTCTCGGCCGCACGCTGCTTCGCCAGACGTGCTTCCTGTTCACGGCGGGCTGCTTCCCGCTTCGCCTGTTCCTGTTTTGCCTTCTCGGCTGCACGCTGCTTCGCCAGACGTGCTTCCTGTTCACGGCGGGCCGCTTCCCGCTTCGCCTGTTCCTGCTTTGCTTTCTCTGCCACACGATTTTCTTCTGCTGTATCGGGGGCAATTGCTGTCTTTGGTGCCACAGGTACTGACAGCAGCTTCTCACCCGATGACACCATCTCGTCCCATGCCGGCAGCCATGCCTCACGGCTCATCCAGGCAGTTGCACCAACCATTACCAGAACCCCGACAAATAACCACAGGGCACTGCGCTCCCCACGCGAACTGCGCGATTGCTCGGCATTCACGACCAGCTTGTGTAAATCTGACGATACGACTTTTTCCGGCCTGTCAGCAGGCGCGTCGGCACGGGGTCCAGGGGCAGATACCGCAGATAATTCCGGCTGTACTTCGCCGGTTTCCGGCTCAGGCACGGGTTCAGGCTCTGGTACGGGTGCTGGCGTCTCACTCTCCGCCGTAACAACCGGTCTCTCTTCTTCAATCTGTGCCTCTGGCGGTATGGCCGCTGCACGCTGCCGGGCATCCTCCATGGTTTTTCCAAGGTGCTGTTCCTGCGCAACAGCCGCTACCACGTCGCCATCAATATGCTCCCGGTGCATGGCATAGCCATAGACCAGGCTGAGATCACACAGCCGGTTGATGACACGGGGAATACCCTGACTGAATTCAAAAACCCGCAGGCAGGCATCCCGTGTAAACAAATCCGCGGCACCACCGGCATGTACGACCCTGTGTTGTATGTAGAGACAAGTCTCATCAGCATCCAGGCCACCAAGGTAGTAATCCATGCTGATGCGTTGTGCAAACTGGGCCAGCTCCGGCCGGCGCAGTTTTTCCCGCAGTTCGCTCTGCCCGATCATGATGATCTGTAATACCAGGTCCTTTTCGGAATTGACGTTGGACAGCATGCGCAGTTCTTCCAGCGCTTCCATCGACAGGTTCTGTGCCTCGTCGATAATCAGTAGCGTGTGCTTGCCCTGCGCATAGCGCTGAATCACGAAATCAATAAAGCGTTTGTGTAATTCAAGACGATCTTCCGAGCCGCCCGGCAGACCGTAGGCTGTCATGACCCACTGCATCAGTTCGCCGAAAGAAGGATGGGTATTGGAGACCAGGCCGACCTGGATATCGTCGCCCAGCCGGTTCAGGAGTTCACGTATGAGGGTAGTCTTGCCCGCACCGATTTCGCCGCTGATGACGCAAAAACCGGACTGGTTGAAGATCGCCAGCTCCAGTGTATCGAGCGCTGCGCGGTGTTTTTCACCAGGAAACAGGAAATCAGGATCCGGCAACAGGGAAAACGGGCGTTCGGAAAACCCGTAGAACTGCTCGTACATACGACTTACCCCCCAGCAGGCCTTTCTTTATCGTCGTTATTTTCTGTCCCTGTACGCCCCCGCGCACTGGGACACCTTACCAGAAACAGGCCGCAACAGCAGCAAACAGCCCTCTTGATAGCTTTATTCGCCCTCGCCGATCTGTGCGGGCGGGGCCTCTTCAGCCTTACCTGTCTCGAACAGGTCCCGGAGGCCTTTTTTCAGGGTTTTCAACATCTCCGGGACTTCGATTTCCATGACCTGATCACTGATCCATTTGCGGTCCTTGTCACCCATGGTATTGGTCACGCACTCGCCCAGGTAGCGCTTGAACGGGTAACCCGGCTCACCGTTATCAAAACTGCACTCCGCGTAGTCAGCCATGCGCCGGTTGAGCACATCAATAAAGCCCGGCCGGAAATCCTCACCACGGCCTTCCACATCGACCCGGTTGTCGTGGTAGGTATCCGCCATTTTCAGTGCCAGCGCAACGATGAACTTCTGCCGCTGTTCATCATCGAGATCACCGTGCACCAGTCGGTCGGTCACGTGAATCAGGAAGGCGCTCAGTTCCTGTAATACGTCGAGCCGCTGCAGCTGCGTGTCGGTCTGGAAACCTTCATTTTCCAGGTTGAGCAGTGCCTGCCCGGCAATGCGCCACTCGATAAATGCCAGCGCACCGGCATTTTCCTCGATTGTTCTGGCTCTTCCCTTGTTTTTCCAACGACTTCGAATACGCACTTAATGTACTCCACTATCTTGCTGGCGGATCAGATTACATCATGCTAGCATCAAAAACCATAGTAGTTTACTCAGGTATTTCCCCAAGCATGCAAGCCCGGCAAACAGCCCTGACTCCCCGCCTGCAGGCCGTGCAGTCCGCTGTACAGCACAACTGCCATATTGCCGACGCCCACTTCGCCAGTGATTACACCCTGTGCGTCTACCTGTTGAAAATGCGTGAATATTATCGCTGGGAACAGCGCCTGCCCTATGGCACCCGTATTTCCAGTGAGGCGGTCGGTGACTGGTTGACGGCACGTGAGGCGTTCTGGGAAACACTGGAAAATGAAAGCTTCCAGCCCGTGGAAATCGATGGCCAGACATTCGACCCTTTCGACGCCGATGCCATCAATCAGGCACTGCACGATGACCGGCTGGTCTACAGCGCGGGCTATGGCAATATGGCCAAACCCCTGTTCATGCTGGCGCGCCTGGAGAATACCTTCGAGCGAGACGGAAATGCCGTATTTGTCACGACCGAAGAATATGCACGTGACCTGGTGGCGCCGCCGGCCATGTCGCTGGACGGGAAAATGTTTATCCGCCAGGAATCCCTGCGCCGCATGCTCTGGGAACGTTACGAGGAATGGCGCTGGAACCGCCCGGACAATGCCATGGCACGTGCACTGGGCTGCTACGATTTTGACAACGATCTCGATGCCGCACTGGACACCATGACACAACATGAAACCGATACCCTGATATGGCACGAAATCGGTGAAGTCGAGGCCGGGAAGCAACTCGGTACAGGCTGGGAAGATATGCTTGCCAGCCTGCCCCGCTCTCGCCTGGAACTGATGGCCCGCGCCGTGCGCGATCACCTGGCTGATGCCCTGTCCACCCTGCCCGCCCTGTTACAACAGGAGCAGCCGGCATCGCTGCATTTTTACTTCGGCAACCTGTCCGGCATGCGCAAACAGATCTATCCGGCCCTGTTACAGGCCTACCATCATTGGGTAGAATGCGGAGACCTTGTTGACCTGCAGCAGCAGGTGGAAGCCGGCCGGCACCACTGGCTGCAGGTTGCAGATGAACTCATGCAACTCCATGAAGGGCGTGTCAGGAAAGCCTGGACAGACATGGAAACACTCATCGAGCAGAAAGCGCTTTAGGACAACTCGCAATGCCACAGACCCGACTGGCGACACCCCTGCGAACCATTGTGGAGGTTCAGCCCAATACGTTTATTTTTGAAAAGTACAATGCACTCTCGCCGGACCTGTGCCAGGCCGCCATTGAACGCTTCGAAGCACACACCGATGAGCAATACGAAGGCCGCATCGGCCAGCTTGCCGAGAAAGATCGCAGCATCAAGAAATCCACTGACCTGGTGGTCAGCGGCAAGGCGCACTGGAAAGACATCGATCAGGCGCTGTTTCGTTCCATGGCCCAGGCTATACTCGAGTTCCGCGAAAGTTATCCGTATTTCAAGGGTCCCTTCAAGGATATGGGCTATGCTATCCAGCGCACCCTGCCCGGTGAGCACTATCACTGGCACATCGATGGTGGCAGCCATGACTTCAGCCAGCGGCAACTGGTGGCTGTCTGGTACCTCAATGACGTAGAAGGACCGGGCGGCGAGACCGAGTTCCTGTTCCAGGACATCAAGGTCAGGCCCGAACAGGGAAAACTGGTCCTGTTTCCGCCTTTCTGGACGCACGAGCACCGCGGCGTCACCCTGCAGAAAGGTGTCAAGTACATCGCCACGACGTGGGTCGTTTTCGCCTGAACATGCAAGACATCGAAGTTCGCCGTTCGAGAAGCCATAGCGAGCAGGAA
>JALVCM010000403.1 GCA_027010005.1 Thiohalobacter sp. | reverse complement strand
GGTGGCCTCGGCCCGACACGTCTCCAGGTAATCCATGATATCGAAACAGAGTTCACGCGTGCCCTGTTTGCTGATCGCAGCAATACGATACACCGGCCCCTGCCAGTTGAGGCGTGCAACGATGTCCTCGCACAGGGCATCGCGTTCATCCTCCGGCACCAGGTCCAGCTTGTTCAGCACCAGCCAGCGTGTCTGCGCGGCCAGCTCGGGACTGAAGTTCTCCAGTTCCCGGGTAATGGTGTTGACCGCCTCCACCGGGTCGCTGCCATCGGGTGGCATCACGTCCACCAGGTGCAGCAGCAGGCGCGTGCGCGAGACATGCTTGAGAAACTGGATGCCAAGCCCCGCGCCGTCGGCAGCGCCTTCGATGATACCGGGGATGTCGGCGACGACAAAACTGCGGTGAGCCTCGAGACCCACCACGCCAAGATTGGGATGCAGAGTAGTGAACGGATAATCTGCCACCCGCGGCCGCGCCGCCGACACCGCGCGAATGAAAGTGGACTTGCCGGCATTGGGCAGTCCCAGCAGACCCACATCGGCCAGCACCTTGAGCTCCAGTTTCAGGCGACGGCGCTCGCCGGGCGTGCCCGGAGTAAACTGGCGCGGGGCACGGTTGGTGGAACTCTTGTAACGGGTATTGCCGATGCCATGGAAACCACCCTGGGCCACGCGCAGCACCTGGCCCGCCTCGACCACGTCGCCGATGAACTCACCGGTGTCGGCATCGTGCACTACGGTACCCAGCGGTACCTTTATATAGGTATCGCTGCCACTCTTGCCGGTACAGTTGCGACCCTGGCCCGGCTGGCCACTCTCGGCACGATAACGGCGCGTGAAGCGAAAGTCGGCCAGCGTGTTGATATTGACATCACCGACCAGGAATACCGAGCCGCCATCGCCACCGTCACCACCGTCGGGTCCGCCACGCGGGATGAACTTCTCGCGGCGGAAACTGACGCAGCCGTTGCCGCCGTTACCAGCCTCAACGCGTATGGTGGCCTCATCTACGAATTTCATTGCTCTGTCCTGCGTACCTGTCTGAAGCGAGGTTTCCCGTGACCAGAACGACAAACCCCGTCGCGAAGGACGGGGTTTGTGCACGTCTTTGGAAACCAGGACTGCCCTTTACGCCGTCACCACGCTGACGAATTTACGCTTCCTTGGTCCCTTGGTCTTGAAAACGACCTTGCCGTCGGCCTTGGCATACAGCGTGTGGTCATGACCCAGGCCGACATTGGTGCCAGCATGAAAACGCGTACCGCGCTGACGCACGATGATGTTACCGGCCGTCACCTGCTCACCACCAAAGCGCTTGACGCCAAGGCGTTTGGATTCCGAATCGCGGCCGTTGCGTGTACTGCCGCCTGCTTTTTTATGCGCCATCTCGTATTACTCCGCTTCGCTATCTTCAGCCGGCCTTGATGCCGGTAATTTCCAGTTCCGTGTACAGCTGGCGATGACCCTGCTGCTTCTGGTGATGCTTGCGACGACGGAACTTGATGATGGTGACCTTTTTGCCCTTGCCCTGGCCCTTGACCGTGGCACTGACCGTGGCGCCCGCCACCAGCGGGGTGCCAATGGTGACCTTGTCGCCGTCGGCGATCATCAGAACCCTGTCCAGATCCACCGTGGCACCCTCTTCCGCATCGATCTTCTCGACCCGGATGCATTCGCCTTCGGTTACCCGGTACTGCTTGCCACCGGTTTCAACTACCGCGTACATGACTGATTCTCCGTCTGTTTTATCCCCGCCCCGCGTACGGCGGCAGGAATAACTGAAGCCTGAAAGGGCGCAAATTCTACCCCCCCGCCTGCCCCGCGTCAACGCGAGAGATACCAAAAATTCAAGTACTTAGCTTTATTTCGACGGGGCTGCGTCCGTCGCATCGCCTTGACGCCCAACCGGCGCCCGCCTAACATGCCAGACCTTTGAGACCCCGGCCACCGGCCGTGCTAAGTGCTTATGGACATTGACAATATTTATGCCCTGATCGAGCAGGACATGCAGGACGTCAACGCCTGTATCCGCGAGCGGCTGCATTCCGAGGTGGTGTTGATCAACCAGATCGGGCACTACATCATCAACAGCGGT
>JALVCM010000402.1 GCA_027010005.1 Thiohalobacter sp. | reverse complement strand
GGCATTGAACAGGCATTCGCGGAAATAGAACAGGCCGTTGCGGATCTCGTCCTCGACCGTTGGTTTGTGAACGCGGACTTCATCAGTTTTCCACAGCACCTGGATCTGGTTGCGCAGGTCGTCGATGACCAGTTCACGCTCGATCCTGCCCATGCGCGGGCCGTCGAGTTTTTCGGCCGTGAGGAAAATGCCGCGCAAGGCATGCATGACAGCGCGGCGTTTGGACTCGGTCGGGTGGGCGGTAAATACTGGCAGGTAAAGTGTACGTTCGAGCAGTGACTGGAAGGCCTCGGTGCTGATGTTCTGCGCACTGAATTCTCTCAGCGTGTGATCGAATGAGCCGCGCCACAACGGGCCGCCCTGGCGCACATGGCGACGGCGTTCCTTGTGCTGAAAGGCTTCCTCGGCAATATTGACCAGGCTGAAGTACAGGTTGAACGCGCGCACCACATGGCTGAGTGTGTCCGGGTCGAGCTGATCGATTTTTTTCGCCAGGCGCGCGCGCAGGGCCGGGTTGTCTTCCTTGCGCAGGCGGATATAACCCTTGCGTAGCGTTTCGACTGCGCCGAGCACATCCTGCCCCGCCTGACTTGCCAGGACTTCTCCGAGCAGATTGCCGAACAGGCGGACACGGGAACGCAGTTCCTTGTCGCGTGGCGGGGGGGTAATCTGTGACTCTACTGGCATATGCGTATTTCTTTGTTTGAAAAGGGAAATTACCGCCCTGACAAGGCGGATTGCCCGGAAAAGGGCGCGCCATTATACCCTGTTCCGTGGGTCTACGAGCATGCCAGCGATATTTAATAGAAAACAATTGCTTAGACTGTTCCCGATAGCCCGGCCTGTGCAAGAATCGGCATTTACCTGAAACACGACGGAGACGGCACTTGAGTCACGAAAAAATGTCCAGCCGGGAACTGGGGCTGGTGCTGGCCCAGCAGCTGCTGGACGTCGACGACCTGCACTACGGTGTGTGGGATGACGACCTGCCGCTGTCATTTTCCAACCTGGCCGAAGCCCAGCAGCGCTATACCGACATGATCCTGAACGCATTACCACCACCGGAAAGTAATGGGGTCAGAGTCCTTGATATCGGTTGCGGCACCGGCCACCTGCTGGCCCAGCTGCTGGCGCGGGGCTATTGTGCGGATGGCCTGGTTCCGGCGCCCAGGCTGGCGGAGCAGGTGCGCCGACGCCTTGCCGAACAGACAGAGCAACCGGCGCGCTTGTTCGAATCCACGCTGGAACAGTTTCCCGTCGAGGACTTCTCCGGTTACTACGATGTGGCCCTGTTCAGCGAGAGCTTCCAGTATATTCCTCTGTCGGCCTCATTCCCGATCCTGGAGCATATTGTCCGGCCCGGCGGGCAGGTGCTGATCTGTGATTTCTTCCAGACCGAACACGCCGGAGATGGCGGTCCGGGTGACCGGAGTTTCGGGGGTGGGCACCGGCTGCAGGCGTTCTATGATGCCCTTGAAGCCTCTTCGTTCAGCCTGTCACAGGACCTGGATATTACCCGCCGGGTCAGTCCGAACATCCGCCTGCTGGATGAAACCTTGATGCACAGGCTGTTGCCTGCCGGGCAGACACTCAATCGCTACCTGTCAACAAACTATGCGTTCAGCTGGCGCATTATCCGGTCACTGTTCGGGACGGTGTTCCGGAAGAAGCTCGAAAAACACAAGTACAAATACTTTTCCGGTCACCGGAGCCAGGCGGTTTTCGAGCGCTACAAAACCTACCGCTTGCTGAAACTGGAACGGGAAACCAGCGTCGAGTAAAGATCCAGGTAGGCTGCGGCGCTACGCGTCCAGGAGAAGTCCTGCTGCATGCCGGTTTGCATCAGCTGTTTCCAGTGGTCGGGTTCGGCATACAGGGCGAGTGCGCGATCAATGGCGTCAAGCAGGGGTTGTGGCTTCGGCCGGTTGAACACAAAGCCGGTGGCGGTGCCGGCCTCGAGATTGGCCTCGCTGGCATCGGTCACTGAATCGGCCAGCCCGCCGGTATTGTTCACGATCGGTGGCGTGCCATAGCGCAGGCTGTAGAGCTGGTTGAGTCCACAGGGTTCGAAGCGTGAGGGCATCAGGAAGGCGTCG
>JALVCM010000401.1 GCA_027010005.1 Thiohalobacter sp. | reverse complement strand
GCTCGTTTTATCACATGATCCCGCGTCTTTATGACACACGCCTGTACAGCACACGGCTGGTCTATGTGCATTTCTGGCTGGCGACCATTGGTATTGTCCTGTACATCACGGCGATGTGGGTGGCCGGTATCTTCCAGGGCCTGATGCTGCGCAGCTTCGATGATTATGGCAACCTGGCCTACACCTTTGTAGAAACCGTGGCGTTCCTGCACAGCCCCTACGTGGTTCGTGCCCTGGGTGGCGCCTTCTTCCTGTCAGGTGTGCTGGTCATGGGTTACAACGTTTACATGACTGTCCGTAATGCACGTGCCGAGGCGGCCGAGCTGGAAGCCAAACTTGCCGCCAAAATGGCGCGTATCTGATTTCGGAGTAGAGCAAAGTGATCAAGCACGAAAGTATCGAAACCAATGCCGGCCTGTTGATTATCCTGACCCTGATTGTGGTCAGTATCGGTGGCCTGGTGGAAATCGTTCCGCTGTTTTTCATCAACGATACCGTTGAGGATGTGGAAGGTGTGCGGCCCTACACAGCACTTGAGCTGCGTGGTCGTGACATCTACACCCGCGAAGGCTGCTATCTCTGCCATTCGCAGATGATCCGCCCGTTCCGCGACGAGGACCTGCGTTACGGTCATTACTCGCTGGCGGCGGAATCGCAGTATGACCACCCGTTCCAGTGGGGCTCCAAGCGTACCGGTCCTGACCTGGCGCGTGTTGGCGGCAAGTATTCCAATGAGTGGCATGTGGCGCATTTGCAGAACCCGCGTAATGTCGTGCCGCAGTCGATCATGCCGAACTACCCCTGGCTGCTGGAGAATGACCTGGATTACTCGGATGTACAGGAGCGTATGCGTGCCCTGAAAGCAACCGGTGTCCCCTACTCGGAAACACAGGAAGAATACGACAGTAATGTTGCACAGTTTGGCAAGGCCGTTGCTGACAGGCTGGATATCCTTCACGCCGAGGATGACCTGCTCGCGCAGGCGCTGGCCAATGACTACGACGGGCAGCGTGACCGTATAACCGAAATGGACGCCCTGATTGCCTATCTCCAGGTACTTGGCACCATGGTTGATTTCAGCAAGTACAACGAAGGTTACTTCGTGGAATTCCGCTAGGAGCACATGATGCCCGAGTGGCTGCTCTGGTTTACCCGGTTCGAGAACAGCAAGATCGTTGCGCTGGTGCTGTTCTTTGTGACCTTTTGTGGAATTCTGCTTTACGTGTATACGGGGAAGCAACGAGGCCAGAGACTGGAATCGTACAAGTACATGCCCCTGCAGGATGATGATTTGGATCCGGATGCCGGCGACGGCGAGGTAAAAAAAGATGAGTGATGCGAAGAAGCCCCAGTCAGCAGTACAGACCACGGGTCATGCCTGGGATGGTGATATCCAGGAATTCAACAACCCGCTGCCGAGCTGGTGGCTGTGGTCTTTTTATGCAACGGTCGTGTTTGCCGTGGTGTACTGGATTTTTTATCCTGCGTGGCCGGTTGGCGGCGGGTACACGACCGGAGTTATGAACAATATTACTTTTGTTGACAGCGATGGTACGGAAAAGACCACGAGCTGGAACACACGTGCATTGCTTCAGAAAGAACTCCAGGAAGGCAAGTCCGCCACCCTGAGCCGTGAGTACCTTGAGAAGGTCCGCACTGCCGATTACCAGACGATCCTGGGTGATGCCGAGATGATGGCATTTACCCGCTCCATGGCGGTCGGGCTGTTTGGTGACAACTGCATGCCCTGTCACGGTGCCGGTGGCGCCGGTGTGATGGGACTGTTCCCGAACCTGGCAGACGATGACTGGTTGTGGGGTGGTACGGTAGAGGATATTGAGGCGACCATTACTCATGGTCGTTACGGGTTCATGCCGTCATTCCACGATACCTTTGATGACAAACAGCTCGACGATGTGGCTTCCTATGTCCTCTCCCTGTCGGGTCAGCCGGCCGATGCGGCCGCCGCTGCACGAGGCAAGGATATTTTCCAGACCAGTACGGGTGGTTGCTACTACTGTCACGGTGCCGATGCGAAAGGTATGAAATCGCAGGGTTCCGCCAACCTGACGGACCAGATCTGGACGATTGCCGATGTG
>JALVCM010000400.1 GCA_027010005.1 Thiohalobacter sp. | reverse complement strand
TTGTGATGGCATGAAGATGGCCAACGGGCTGTTCTGGCCGATTCCGGTTACCCTGTCTGCCGATACGGCAACGGCAGATTCCATCAGTGAAGGTGATGATGTTGCGCTGTACGATGCCGAGCGCGACGAAATTCTCGCCACCATGACGGTCACTGACAAGTACACCATCGACAAGAAGCACGAGTGCATGATGGTCTACAAGACAACCGATATGGAACACCCGGGCGTGAAGATGGTTATGGAGCAGGCCGATGTTAACCTGGCCGGTCCGGTCAAGGTGCTGTCGCAGGGCGGTTTCCCCGAGCAGTACGGTGACCAGTTCATGACACCCGCGCAGACCCGCGCCGAATTCGAAAAACGCGGCTGGAAAACCATTGCAGCGTTCCAGACCCGCAACCCGATGCACCGCTCCCACGAATACCTGGCCAAGATCGCCATCGAAACGCTCGACGGTGTTCTGATCCATTCGCTGCTCGGCAAGCTGAAGCCCGGCGATATCCCGGCCGACGTGCGCAGCAATGCCATCGGTACGCTGATTGAAAAATACTTCTCTGACAACACCGTGATCCAGGCGGGCTATCCACTGGACATGCGTTACGCCGGTCCACGCGAAGCGCTGCTGCATGCACTGTTCCGTCAGAACTACGGTTGTTCCCACCAGATTGTCGGTCGTGACCACGCCGGTGTCGGCGATTACTACGGCCCGTTCGATGCCCATCACATCTTTGACGAGATCGGTGACGATGCACTGGAAACCGAGCCGCTGAAGATCGACTGGACCTTCTGGTGCAACAAGTGTGACGGCATGGCTTCCATGAAGACCTGCCCGCACGATGCGGCGGATCGTATCCTGTTGTCCGGTACCAAGTTGCGCAAGGCGCTGTCGGAAGGCGAGGACGTGTCCGACAAGTTCTCACGTCCCGAGGTGCTGGAAATCCTGCGCGCCTACTATGCGGGTCTGAAGGACGACGAAAAAGTTGAGATTAAAATGTCTGGTCATTCGGCCAGGTAAGTAAGGCTCTAGAGACCGTTTCAGCCTGGCTGCAACGGATGATATATCACTGAAGTAAAGTAAAACGGAGAGAAACCATGCCTACATTTGTACGTACCGATAAGTGCGATGGCTGCAAAGGTCAGGACAAGACGGCTTGCATGTACATCTGCCCTCATGACCTGATGAAGCTGGACAAGGACGGTTCTGAAACCGGCCACGCCATGAAGGCGTTCAACCAGGAACCCGAGCAGTGCTGGGAGTGCTACTCCTGCGTGAAGATCTGCCCGCAGCAGGCGATCGAAGCCCGCCACTATGCCGACATCGTGCCCCTGGGTGGTTCTGTGCAGCCGCTGCGCGGTACCGATTCCATCATGTGGACCATCAAGTTCCGCAACGGCACCATGAAGCGCTTCAAGTTCCCGATCCGCACCACGCCTGAAGGTTCTATCGATCCTTATGCAGGCAAGCCGGCAGCTGACATGTCCAAGATCGAAGACATCGGCTTCTTCTGTCAGGAAAACGGCTTCCGTGCAGGCGATCGCAGCGAACTGATCAACCTGTAAGGTTCGGACAAATAATTTTTTAGAAATTCAAGTTCAAGAGGTAACTACAAATGGCAGGAGAATTCGGAAATCCTGAAGTCGTCGAAGAAGAAGTTGATATTCTTCTTATCGGCGGTGGTATGGCATGCTGCGGCACCGCATTTGAAATCATGCGCTGGGCAGAAGGTACGGACCTGAAGATCCGTCTGGTCGACAAGGCCGCAATGGATCGTTCCGGTGCTGTGGCACAGGGTCTGTCTGCAATCAACACCTACATCGGTTCCGAGCAGGATCCTGCGGACTACGCCCGCATGGTTTCCAACGATCTGATGGGTATCACCCGCGACGATCTGGCCTATGACCTGGGCCGTCACGTTGACGAATCGGTTCACCTGTTCGAGGAATGGGGTCTGCCGATCTGGAAGCTGGACGAGAACGGCGAACGTCACGATGGCTCCAAGGGCATGACCCCGCTGAAGGACGGCGGCAAGCCCGTCCGTTCCGGTAAGTGGCAGATCATGATCAACGGCGAATCCTACAAGTGGATCGTTGCCGAAGCCGCCAAGAA
>JALVCM010000399.1 GCA_027010005.1 Thiohalobacter sp. | reverse complement strand
CGGGCCAGTAGACGCTGGCGAATATCTTCCGGCAAGGTCGCCGTGTTTATGTTGTAGCGCAGGTGTACTGCACTGGAAACCTTGTTGACGTTCTGGCCACCGGCACCCTGCGCGCGAATAGCGCTGATCTCGATGTCGTGGTCCGGAATAACAAGATTACGTGAGACGTGTAACATTTTCTCTTACCCTGAAAACAGAAAACCCCGCCGAGGCGGGGTTTCCGGTAAACTGAAAAGTCTTCAGCTTACTGCGGCATTACCTTGGCAGCCTGCAGACCCTTCGGGCCCTGCTCGACTTCAAACTCAACCGTCTGGCCTTCGTTCAGCGTCTTGAAGCCGGAGCCTTCGATTGCGGAGAAGTGTACAAACACATCATCGCCGCCATCGGACGGTGCAATAAAGCCAAAACCTTTGGATTCGTTAAACCATTTAACGGTACCTGTAACCATGCTATTTACCTCTTGTATAGATTAGGTGTAGTCAATTGCCGATCATGGTGTGGTGTACAGGAGTTACCTAAATGGAGCTTCTGATGGACCTTGAACGTGCAACTTGATTTTCAATGTAGTCCGTTTCGGGTCAGATCAGCACTCACCGAAACCCGGACTACGGCAATAACTATACACCATTTTCACAAAAATACACCTTATCGCCCAATATTTTAGGAAATTCTTATTCACTTTCAGGTGGAAACGATGACCCGTAATGCGTCGAGACGCAGGTGAGCGGATTCGATGAGCCGGTTGACCGCCTCCAGTTGTTGTTCGAAGTGCCGGATTTCCTCGTCGCGCACGTTGGGATTTTGACGTTGCAGGGCTTTCAGCCGGTCTATTTCCGCACCAAGTGTATGCATTGCCTGTTGATGAGCCTGTTCGAGGATTTCCGGTGCCTGTTGCTGGGCAAGTTGTTCGCATTGTTCGATCATGTGCCGCAGTTCGCTTTCCTTTGCCTGGACAATCCGGTTGGCGGTTTCGGCGTTGACCGCCTTGCGCAGGTTGTACACATCGTCGATGCCAAGCTGTGCTTCATGTTGCCTGCCATGTTCGTCCAGCACCACGCGTACCGTGGTTGGTGGCAGGTAACGGCCGGTTTGCAGGGATTCGACCGCGGCAGGTTCAAGTACGAACAGCGCTTCCAGCATCAGCGTGCCGGGCGCTGTACCCGGGTAGGCCACGGCGGACAACGCGGTGTTGCCCAGTTCACTGGATTGCACCATGTCCAGAGCACTGATCACCAGCGGGTGGTCCCAGCTCAGGAACTGTACGTCTTCGTTGGCCAGTGCAATGTCGCGTTCATAGGTAATGGTCATACCGTCATCCGGCAGGCCGGGAAAGTGGCTGAGCATGTGCTCGCCGGGGCTGATGTAATAGCAGCCTTCACGATGCAGTTCGCTGTTGACGTCGTGACAGTTGAACAGGCGTTCCATGTAGGCGGGCAGGCGGTTGTGGCGGTCTTCGGCAAGCGCACGTTCACGCAGGTGACTGGCAATATCCGGCCGGCAGGAATTGAGTTCCAGCAGGCGGTCGCGGCCCCGCGCCAGTTCGGCATTGAGTTGTTCATGCAGGGCGCGGGTGTCATCCAGTAACAGCGTCATGTCACGGTCCGGGTGTTTCAGGTGCTCGAGCAGTTCCCCGCGAAGCCGGGTAAACACCGTGTGGCCAGCCGGGCAGGTGTGCTCGAAGGCTCCGAGCCCCTCGTGTATCCAGTGGAACCAGGCGGCCTGGGCGCTTTGCTGCAGATAAGGCACATGAATACGAATCATGTGTTGCTGACCGATACGGTCAAGCCGGCCGATACGTTGTTCGAGCAGGTCCGGGTTGAGCGGCAGGTCGAACAACACCAGGTGATGGGCAAACTGGAAGTTGCGTCCTTCGCTGCCAATCTCGGAGCACACCAGCACCTGGGTACCTTCCACCGGGTCGGCAAAGAAGGCCGCCGCACGGTCGCGCTCGATCAGTGACAGGCCTTCGTGGAACACGGCAGCGTGAATGCCGCTGCGTTGTTTCAGGTGATCGGCCAGTTCCAGTGCGGATTCGGCGCTGGCCGTGATGACCAGCACCTTGTCAGGCCGGATCGCGGCAAGTTGATCGACCAGCCAGGGAACCCGT
>JALVCM010000398.1 GCA_027010005.1 Thiohalobacter sp. | reverse complement strand
CAAGGGCGAGGGTCCTGTGTCGGTGGTGATCTGGACCACAACGCCCTGGACCCTGCCGGCCAACCGTGCCGTGTCGGTCAACCCGGAACTGGACTATGCGCTGGTGCAGGCCGACCTGGGCCATGGTACCGAGCGCCTGTTGTTTGCCGAGGCTTTATTGAAGGACGCCATGCTGCGTTACGACTGTGACCAGTACCAGGTTGTCGCCTACTGCAAGGGTGCGGATCTCGAGCACCTGAAACTGGGACACCCTTTCTACGACCGTGAAGTGCCGGTGATACTGGGTGACCATGTTACGACCGAAGCCGGTACCGGTGCCGTACATACCGCGCCGGGACACGGTCAGGATGACTATGTGGTCGGTCAGCGCTATGGCATCCCGGTGGACAACCCGGTTGGTGCCAATGGTGTTTTTCTCGAAGATACGGAGCTGTTTGCCGGCAAACATGTGTTCTCGGCCAACGACGACGTCATCGATGTACTGAAGGCAAAGGGTGCACTGGTACACGTCGAGGCATTACGCCACAGTTACCCGCATTGCTGGCGCCACAAGACACCGATTATTTTCCGCGCCACACCGCAGTGGTTTATCAGTATGGAGCAGAAAGGCCTGCGCAAGGCCGCACTGAAGGCAATCGGTGAAGTGGAGTGGATGCCAGACTGGGGGCAGGCGCGTATTGAAGGCATGGTACAGGGCCGGCCCGACTGGTGTATTTCACGGCAGCGGACCTGGGGTGCGCCGATTGCGCTGTTTACCCACAAACAGAGCGGTGAGCTTCATCCCGATACCGCTCGTTTGATCGAGGAAGTTGCACTGCGCGTGGAGCGTCATGGTATCGATGCCTGGTTTGAAATGGATGCGACCGAGTTGCTGGGTGACGAGGCGGCGCAGTATGACAAGGTGACGGACACGCTCGATGTCTGGTTCGATTCCGGCACCACCCACCAGTGCGTGCTGGAACGACGCAAAGAACTGGGTTTCCCTGCAGACCTCTACCTGGAAGGTTCCGACCAGCACCGTGGCTGGTTCCAGTCTTCCCTGCTGACCTCGGTGGCCATGCACGACAAGGCACCCTACCGGCAGGTGCTGACCCACGGTTTCACCGTGGATGCCAAAGGCCAGAAGATGTCCAAGTCGAAGGGTAATGTTGTCGCGCCGCAGAAGGTCGTCAACAGCCTGGGAGCGGATATCCTGCGCCTGTGGGTTGCTGCGACCGATTACCGTAATGAAATGAACGTGTCGGACGAAATCCTCAAGCGCACAGCAGATGCCTACCGGCGCATGCGTAATACAGCGCGCTTCCTGCTGGCCAATATCAATGGCTTTGACCCGGCACAGCACTTGTTAGAGCCAGCAGACATGTTAATGCTGGACCGCTGGGCGGTAGCACGTGCAGAACAGTTGCAGGACGAGGTCACCAGTGCCTACGAGACCTATGAGTTTCATCATATCTACCAGAAGGTGCACAATTTCTGCGCCAATGACCTGGGCGGGTTTTACCTTGATGTCATCAAGGACCGCCAGTACACCACGCAGCCGGACAGTGTTGCGCGGCGCTCGGCGCAGACGGCGATGTACCACCTCGTGGAAGCGCTGGCACGCTGGCTGGCACCGATCCTGAGTTTTACCGCCGAGGAAATCTGGCGCAACATTCCGGGTGAACATGACGCATCCGTCTTGTTGTCCGGTTGGGTGGAGTTACCGCATATGTTCCCGGCGGGGGATGAAGCGGCGGCACATTTCAACATGGACTACTGGCAGGATGTGCTGCTGGTACGGGAAGCTGTTGGCAAGGAACTGGAGAAATTACGTGTCGCAGGTGATATCGGTTCCTCACTGGATGCAGAAGTCGACCTGTACTGCGACAGTGACTGGCTGGACAGGCTTGGCCGGCTCGAAGATGAATTACGTTTTGTGCTTATCACGTCCTACGCGCGCTTGCACCCGGCCAGTGAACAACCGGCTGAAGCCGTGAGCGTGGATCTGAACGGTGCGAAGCTGGGTGTTCTCGTGCGACCTTCAGCACATGCCAAGTGTGTACGTTGCTGGCATCACCGCGAGGATGTGGGCGCCAGCAGTAAACACCCCGAGTTGTGCGGACGTTGTATTGACAATGTCGATGGGAACGGGGAGTTACGGCGTTTTGCCTGACGCCGGGACGACGTTATGAAAAGATGGCTGGCGCTTGCCCTGCTGGTTGTTGTGCTGGATCAGCTGACCAAATCCCTGGCGGTCAAGCTGCTGACCTATGCCGAGCCGCTCGCGGTTTTTCCTTCCTTCAACCTGACGTTGTTGTACAACCGGGGTGCAGCCTTCAGTTTTCTGAGTGATGCGTCAGGCTGGCAGCGCTGGTTTTTTGTTGTTGTCTCGGCAGGCGCGACAGTTTTTCTGACCCTGTGGTTGCGTCGTCTGAAGCAGGACCAGTTACTGCTTTCCATTGCCCTGGCGCTGGTGCTGGGTGGTGCAGTCGGGAATTTGATTGACCGCCTGTGGCTGGGTTATGTGGTGGACTTTATCCAGGTGTACTACCGGCAATACTACTGGCCAGCATTCAATCTTGCCGATTCAGCGATTTCGGTCGGCGCTGTATTGCTGATCTGGGACAGTCTGTTTGTACGGCGGAGGTCCGACTGATATGTCTATCACGGCAGGTTGTCGTGTCACCATGCACTATGCGCTACGACTGCAGGATGGCATGGAGGCCGACAGCAGCTTTAGTGAAGAACCGGTCACCTTTGTGATGGGTGACGAGACGCTCGACAAGGGGCTGGAGCTTGCACTGTTCGGGCTGCGTCCCGGGAGTCGGCAGACCCTGACCCTGATGCCGGGCCAGGCCTTTGGTGAGCGCCACCAGGATGCAATCAGGTGGCTGGATATCAGTACGTTCCCTGCCGGTATATCACCGGAGCCGGGGCAGATTATCGGTTTCACCGACGAACAGGGACAGGAAATCCCCGCTGCTGTGCTCGAGGTACTGGACGACCGGGTAAAGGTCGACTTCAATCACCCGCTGGCCGGGCGTGAAATTGTTTTTGAAGTGGAAATCCTCGAGGTGGAATACCCGCCACTTGATGAGGAGTAACAGTGTACACCCCGACGGGTGGCTATAATCGTCCACGAGACGACTGACAGGAAACTTTCATGCAGGTATTACTGGCTAACCCGCGAGGCTTTTGTGCCGGTGTCGATCGGGCGATCGATATCGTCGAACGTGCACTGGAGCTCTTTGGTGCGCCAATCTACGTGCGCCACGAAGTTGTACATAACCGCTATGTTGTCAGTAACCTGCGCGAGCGGGGTGCCGTATTTGTCGATGAACTGGATGAAGTGCCGGATGATGGTACCGTGATTTTCAGTGCGCACGGGGTATCGCTTGCAGTGCAGGAAGAAGCCCGGCAGCGCGGTTTACGGGTGTTCGATGCCACCTGCCCACTGGTGACCAAGGTGCACATGGAGGTTGCCCGTTTCAGTCGTGACGGGCGGGAATGTATTCTGATCGGGCACGAAGGTCACCCGGAAGTCGAGGGCACAATGGGACAGTATGACACCTCGGCGGGTGGGCAGATTTACCTGGTGGAAAATACCGGGGATGTGAATCAGCTCGCCGTGCGTGATGGTTCCCACCTCAGCTACGTTACCCAGACCACACTTTCTGTGGATGATACCGCCAGGGTGATCGATGCCTTGCGCGCACGCTTCCCGAAAATTGAAGGTCCACGCAAGAATGATATCTGTTACGCCACGCAAAACCGCCAGGATGCTGTACGGGAGCTGGCTGAGCAGGTTGACCTGGTAGTGGTAGTTGGTTCTCCGAACAGTTCCAACTCAAACCGGTTGCGCGAACTGGCGGAGCAGTGCGGGGTGCAGGCCTGTCTCGTCGACGGCCCTGAACAGATTGAACGCAGCTGGTTACAGGGTGAAGTGAAAGTGGGTGTTACAGCAGGTGCCTCAGCCCCCGAAGTGCTGGTTCAACAGGTTATCAACCGTCTGGAAGAATGGGGCGCGGCCGGCGTTCAGGAACTGGCCGGCCGCGAGGAAACAATTACGTTTGCGATGCCAAAGGCGTTGCGGGTTACCAGCAATCCGCCGCGGTGACGCCGCCACTTGCATCCACAATATCTTTTAAGCCAGTACTTGTCAGCGTCAGTGTTCCACATTTGTCGCTGGCTTGTATGCCTGCCGGTGCGGCCTGAATGGTGTAGGCCGATGTGCTGGCAGCTGTGATTGTCAGGTTGTAGGTCGCGTTTCCAGCAGCTGCCGCAGCTGCGGCAGCCGCGGCATTTGCATTGTCTGTCGGGCACTGGTCCGGAAAAATATCACCGGCAGCATTGCCAAGTGTGGCGCCTGCAAAGGTATTGTTGGATGTATGAAAGCGCTCCAGTGCATTGGCAAGGTTCAGCAAGGCTCCCTCACAGTCTGCGCGTCGTGAGCTGCGAACCTGATCTTGATACGACGGGTAGGCGATAGTGACCAGAATGGAGATGATGAGCATGACTATCACCAGTTCGACCAGCGTAAATCCATATTGCTTTTGCATTTTCAATGCTCCTTAATCTCTCGATTGACCGTAATTGCTGGGCAGCAGCCATATCGTTGTGATCAGCTTCAGGCCATCAATGTTGTCGTAACGGTAGCCTATATGGACACCCTTATGCAGGCGGCCCAGCGAATCACCCTCTTTTGAGAGAGAGTTAAGGGTGACGGTATCCGACAGTGCCAATAATGAGTCATTGACCACTATTTCCCGGCTACCGAAGTCAATCCGGTCGATGACACCGCTGCCCTGGAAGTGTTCAGGGTAATATGTCGGAAGTTTGCCGGCATGTACTGTGCCGAAGAGCGTGAGGGCCAGAATAAACCCGGATAGTGTGAATAATCGTTTCATCAGTATGCTCCTGTGTTGGCTTTACAGCTCAACCTCTTCCCATGACAGACGGCCTGTGTTGGGGCCCTCCACTTTTTCTATGTCTGTGTCTACAACTTTGTCACCACCTGTGGTTTCTGTTGTTGAGACATATTGCTTGTTACCCAGGTTGGACGGGCTTGTTGGCAGGCCATCAATCATGTGGCCGGCAGCACCTGCGCCTGCGATTTCGTCCAGATTGTTCACTGTTCCATTGCCATTATTGTTCAGGGTTCCATCGCTATTATCGTTCAGGATTCCGTCGCCATTAAGGTCGAAAGCGGCGGTATCAGGTCTGCCACCGTTCAGCCATTTGGCGACCATCAGCCAGCCGGTGCCACCAAAGTTACAGGGGTTGGAATCCGGAATGCTTGTATTGAAAAATACCAGGTCTCCGCGAATGACAGGGTCTGTAATGGAGCGCTCACCTGTGGTGGGCAAGTCCATGTACCAGCCTTGTTCCTTGCCCTTGTAGGCCACAGTCTCATTGGTGAGCGTTCGCCCGGTCACACTTTCAGACGTCGTTCCCGTGGAAATCGTCTGTTCAACCAGGTCACTGCGGTCCAGAGAGCTGCTACCGGAGTCCCAGATGCCATACATGGATTGCGAGTCCGTCGTCGTGATATCGGCAGTACCTAGATACTGGCCGGTACCGAAAATAACCAGCGTATTTGGGGTGTTGCTGACAGAAGTCGGCTGGTTACTGTTACGGACGATAACCGGTGTTGTGGTGATCTGCTGGTTGTTGCCGGCGGTAAATAATGGAGCCGGGGTGTTGCCTGCCTTGTAGGCAGAGTTCCAAATAGTGGTGTCAGATCCTGACAGGTCAAACGCCCACATATTGCCTTTCAGATCGCCGGCATATACGCGGTCGGCAAAACCATCACCATCACTGTCGATAACAGCGGGGGTGGCCAGACCGTTTCTGTCAGAGGTGTCACCAACTGCTGTAGTAATCACAAAGTAGTCACTGTCGAGTGTCCAGGTTCCGTCCAGTCCTCCTTCCAGGAACAGTATAAAGAGTTTTGCCTCTCCATCACCGGTATCGTTATAGCCATTCCCGAAAATAGCAGCCCATTTTATCGTGCCGCCCGGACCTTCAAGCGGAACAATGGAGGGACGGCTGAAGGTGTAACCAAGATCGGCGTCATTGGAATTGTTGAATTCCCACATAACAATGTCTTGCGGTGTGCTGCCGCTTTCAGAAAAAGTGGACGGATTTGTAATATCCAGCGCAAATATGCCACGACCACCACCACGCAAACCGCCTACCAATATGGTTTTCCAGCTTGTGCTGTCTGTTGGTGTAGTCTTTATATAGGCATCTGATATGGTCGGTATCTGATCGACGTAGTAACGATGGGTATATTTCGGATCAGTCAGATAATGCAAGCCTTCTGTAGCATTTGATGAATATAACTGGCTCGGGACATAAGCCAGTATTTCTTTTCCATCTGCCTGGTTGAAAGCGTGCAGCATACCGTCATTACCACCAACGTAGATGACCCCCTGGCGTGATAACCGGCTTGCTTTATATTCACTGTACGTTTCACCACTGGCAGTCGGGTAAGGGGCTATATCAGGCCAGTTTACCTCCGGTGCCCCCGCAAAAACCGGGCCTGAGTGTACAATGTCACCCAGGCGGCTACTGCGTTCACGCAGGCTTTTTGTTGTAAATGCCGGGGACACTGCATTGTAGTTACAGATGCCTGACGAGGCAGGCTCACAGCTTCTGTCACCCCTGATGTAACCAAGCCGCGCCATACCGGTTGCTTCACTGTCCAGAGTGCCGCTGGAATTTGTACGGAAGTCATCTTTCTGGCTGGATGTCAGATTGGCCCACTTGAGTGCAACACCTTCATCCGCAGTGTCGTTACTATCAGTGTCTCCATAAGTCAGTATGACTCTGGGGTCGGATGTTATATTTCTGGCATCAAGCTCGGTAGCTGCAGACCAGCTCGCTGTAGGGCTGATAGCACCTGTCACGGGATCCAGTCCAATGGCAAACAGGTCACCCGACCAGTTTTTACTATTAAACAGTGCCAGGTAGACTTCCGAGTTGGTACTGAGAGAGCCTGAGTTGAAAGCCACAGACGATGCAGAACCTGTTCTGCCAGAAATGGAACCCAGTGCGCTACGCATTCCGGAAATCAGATCTTGCGGGTTCTGGGCGCTCAGGAATTCGCCTCGGCCATTCCAGGCGGCATGACGCAGATCATCAATCCTTCTGGCATCTCTAAGGCCGCCCGTATTGTCAAAAGGGCTTGGCCAGGCAAAGGGGTCAGTCTTGCTGGTTGGCATGGCGGTGAGGGTTCCATCTACACCAAATGCTATGGTATAGGTCACCATATGCTGGGCATCGTTTTCGTCTACACCGGTAATAGTTGGCACATCATTGGTTACCGCGGAACGGAGATCAGTTTCATAGTAGTGCATGGCAATGTCAGCCAGTGTGTTGCCCTGGTTGTCTGCATATGACGCACCATCCCAGCTGCTGTCACCATTACCGCTTCCATTTCCGTCTTCATCATCATTGTTGGCTGTTGGCCGGGCTTCGTTCGTCAGATCAAATCCACCATTGTAGAAGCCGTCAGTCATGGCAACGGTGAAGTTCTGTTGGCATTCGCCACCATTACTGGGAGCGATAGCAGGGCATGTACCGAAGAAATTATTTGTTTCACAGGCCAGATAGCGGCCTGCATGGTTTAGTGTTGTGCGTAGCGGTGTACCACCACTAGGCTGGAAGGTATACAGCGCATCCAGCAGTGCACGTTTTGCACCCGATGCGGGGTCATTATTCATTACATTGATCGCAGTGTTGACGGCATTGTTGTTGTGTAGTGTAACGAGACCCATACGTGCTGCATTGGTTGATGCGATGACCTGCCCATAAGCGGCTTTAGCCACCAGTTGGCGGCTTCGGTAATAGCTGAACCAGTTGGCAAAGTTCTGCTGGATGTCGGCAGACTCGTTTTTAATCTGGTGTTCGGTTTCTTCCCCGTCATCGAACAGCCCGTCACCATCAGTATCTATCCAGGTGTAATAGCGGAAGCCATCAGGACTGCCATCATTGTCCCGGTCACTGGTGAAGCGTACGGTGCCACCTCCCCAGTTAGAATTGTTCTGGGTGAGGTCGATTGTTTCTCCGCCAGGATTGTAGGGGTTGGCGGGTGCCGCGGTTACAGGTACATCAGTGAAAGGGTTTCCGTTTATGTCTACGCCGGACCATGGGACATAGGTTTTTTCAGGATCAAAGTATAACGGGTTGAAATTGCTGTTACGGAAGCGCCATGCCTCATCGTCTGCGGTATTGCAATCATTGCTATTGTCGCCGTAGTTATTGATTCCAAATTCAACGCCATAGAGATAACCAAAAAAGGTTCCACTGCCAAAATTACAGTTAGAATTACCATCATCATCACTGTCGCGGTGCTTGACACTGCCACTGCCCGCAGGACTGCTTCCGTCAGGTTGTGTGCCTGTGAATCTTCCACCATT
>JALVCM010000397.1 GCA_027010005.1 Thiohalobacter sp. | reverse complement strand
ATAAAATAACCTGGTATGCAGAACCGCTCTCGTACCGTAATCAGCGTTCTCGGTGCCGGCTCCTGGGGAACGGCACTGGCCATGCTGCTGGCACGCAATGGTATTACGGTGCGCTTATGGGATCGTGATTCGTCTCATATAGAGGCACTGGAAAAATCCCGCGCCAATGAACGGTACCTGCCTGGAATCCCCTTGCCGGACGGCATTACCCCCGTCGCCGACCTGGACAAGGCCCTGTCCGGGTCCGATTTTGTACTGGTCGTTGTACCAAGCGCAGGCTTCCGGGACGCCCTGAAGAAAATATCCGCGTTACCGGAAACACCGGCGAAACTGATCTGGGCCAGTAAAGGCCTTGAACCCGGGACCGGCAAGTTTCTGCACCAGGTGGTCGAGGAAGAAATGCCCGGCCACCCTGCCTACGCCGCCCTGTCCGGACCCAGTTTCGCGCTGGAGGTCGCCCGTGGCCTGCCCACAGCAGTCACCGTGGCCTCACCGGTCGCAGCCTACGCCGACACGGTAGCCGAATTATTTCACTGCCCGACATTCCGGGCCTATACCAGTAATGACCTGCTTGGTGTTGAACTTGGCGGGTCAGTAAAAAATGTACTGGCCATTGCTGCCGGAATTTCCGATGGTCTGGGTTACGGTGCCAATGCGCGTGCTGCGCTGATTACCCGGGGCCTGGCGGAAATCATGCGCCTTGGCGCCCGGCTTGGTGGACAACGTGAAACCTTCATGGGACTGGCCGGGGTAGGCGACCTGGTGCTGACCTGTACCGATGACCTGTCACGTAACCGGCGGCTGGGGCTGGCACTGGGCCAGGGCAAGGCCCTGGCGCAAGCCGTTGAAAGTATCGGACAGGCGATAGAAGGCCTGGAGACTGCAAAAGAACTTGATGCACTGGCTGCCCGGCACCAGGTCGATATGCCGATAACCGCCCAGGTAAAAGCTGTTCTGTACGACAATGCGCCACCGTCATCCGCTGTACAGGCCCTGCTGAACCGGGAAGCCAAGGCCGAACTGCTGTAAGGCAACACTTTCTCTCTCACGCTATCGATGATCCCTGGCTTGCCAGGTCTCTTGCATCCGCCAGCCAATCATTAGCCCATCATCCATTGCGATTTACCGCGCAAGGCAGATAATAGAGCAGCGGTCCTTCAACAACGAGGTGCAAGGTGTCTGTCCTGTCATTTTTCTCGCTCACCCGGAATACTGCCCTCTACGGCCTGCTCCTGCTGCTTGCCTCACTGCCAGCGGCGGCTGCACCGGCCACACTCAAAACCACGCTGGCCAGTTACCAGCTGCTGCAGGACGAACAACGCTTCGATGGCCTGGTCGAGGCCGTGTACCAGTCGACGATCTCCGCACAGACAGCAGGCGAAATTATCGAACTGCCATTTGATGTCAATGATTATGTTCCCAAGGGCGCACTCATTGTGCGTCTGGATGACAAGCGCCAGAAGGCGCAGCTGGACCAGGCCATCGCCAGTGAAGCACGGGCGCGGGCACAGCTTACCGATGCCGAGTCTGACTACCGCCGCAAGCAGCAACTGTTCAAAAAGAAAGTGCTGGGCAAGGCGACACTGGACAAGGCGGAAACCGCGCTCAAATCCGCGCGTGCCGGGCTGGAACTGGCACAGGCAAAACTGGCCCAGGCGCGTGAGCAATGGGAATACACCCGGGTGCGCGCACCGTTTGCCGGCGTCATGATCGAGAGACTGGTTGAACTCGGCGAGCACGCCCGTGTTGGTACACCACTGGCAACGGGCCTGTCACTGGAAAAACTGCGTGTCCAGGTCGCAATTCCTTCACACTACGCCAGCCAGATACGTGAAAACCTGCAGGCACGTGTACAAATCCCCGACAGCGGGGCATGGCTGGAAAGTAACGACATCACACTGTTTCCTTTCGCGGACCCGCAAAGTCACACATTTACAGCGCGCGTCCGGTTACCGGATGGCCAGCACGGCATGTATCCCGGTGTGCTGGTCAAGGTAGCTTTCCTGGTTGGCCGGCAACAGGCGCTGCTGATTCCTGATACCGCCATCATCCACCGCAGCGAAGTGACCGGTGTATATGTCGTGGAGAAATCAGGACAGATCCATTTTCGCCAGTTGCGTATCGGACGCCCGGCCGCAGGTGGCATGCGCGTTGTACTGGCCGGACTGGAAGAGGGCGAATCGATAGCGCTGGACCCGGTGGCTGCCGGCATTGCACTTAAACAACAGGTGAAAACTGCATCCCATGAATGAACAGCCCGGCTTCTCGGGCAACATTGCCCGCCGTTTTCTGCAAACCGAAATTACGCCCCTGCTGGCCTTGCTGGGTGTGCTGCTCGGGCTGTTCGCGATTGCTGTGACACCGCGTGAAGAAGAACCACAGATCAACGTCACCTTTGCCAACGTCTTCATCCCGTTCCCCGGTGCTTCCGCGCGCGAAGTGGAAAAACTGGTCACCAGCTCTGCCGAACAGGTGCTGGCCGAAATCGAGGGCGTAAAACATATTTATTCTGTGTCACGCCCGGGACTGTCCATCCTCAGTATTGAGTTCCTGGTCGGCGAACCACGTACCGAGGCCATCGTGCGCCTGTATAACGCCCTGTATTCCAATCAGGACTGGCTGCCTGCCAATCTGGGCGTCGGCCAGCCACTGGTCAAGCCCAAGGGCATCGACGATGTCCCCATTGTGACACTGACACTCTGGACGGAAGACCCCACCCGTGCAGCAGCCGATCTCAGGCATATTGCACATACGCTGGAAACCGAACTGAAACGGGTACCTGGTACCCGGAATATTTACACAATAGGTGGCCCGGCCCCGGTCGTGGACGTCCTTCTCGATCCGCAGCGGCTCGCCGGTTACGGGCTCACACTGCAAGCACTGCGCAGCGCATTGCAACAGGCCAACCAGTCCGCCGATGTCGGGACGCTGGTACGTGACAACCGGGAAGTACAGGTCAAGGCAGGACGGCTGCTCGGTGACGCTGACACAATTGCCGGACTGGTTGTTGGCATGCACGCAGACAAACCGGTATATCTGCGTGATGTCGCCGATGTGCGGCAAGGCCCCGAACAGCCACGGCAGTATGTCTGGTTCGGTTCCGGTGCGGCAGCGGGTGATAGTGTAATGCCAGGTGAACATCCCGCGGTGACGCTGGCCATTGCCAAGCAGCCGGGCACCAACGCCGTGCAGATTGCCGACCAGGTGATCGCACGACTGGATGCACTGAAAGGCATTTTTATCCCGCAGGGTGTGAACGTTACTGTCACACGTAACTACGGTGTCACCGCTGACCAGAAAGCCCAGACCCTGATCAAGAAACTGATTTTTGCCACGGCCTCGGTGGTACTGCTGGTAATTTTCAGCCTGGGCTGGCGCGAAGCAATTATTGTCGGCAGCGCAGTCATTATCACCCTGGCCATTACGCTGTTCGCCTCCTGGGCCTGGGGTTTTACCCTCAACCGGGTATCACTGTTTGCACTGATTTTCTCCATCGGTATCCTGGTGGATGATGCGGTGGTCGTGGTAGAAAACATCCACCGCCATATGCAAATGGGCAAGATGAACCTGGTACAGGCCATTCCTGTCGCAGTAGACGAAGTCGGCGGACCGACTATTCTTGCAACCTTTACCGTCATTGCAGCCTTGTTACCGATGGCCTTTGTCACCGGGCTGATGGGGCCATACATGAGCCCGATCCCCATCAACGCCAGTATGGGCATGCTGATTTCACTTGCGGTGGCACTGGTTTTCACACCGTGGATGTCACTGAAAATGCTGCGCACCACGCACGTACACAGCACCGAAGACCCTGCGGACTCGCGCTTGCTGGCCGCCTTCCGCCGTTTGCTGATGCCTTTCCTGTCCGGCGACAAGGGACAGCGTGCCCGCTTCCTCATGCTTGCCAGCATGCTGGTACTCATCCTGTTCTCGGTGGGGCTGGCCGGTGTAAAGCTGGTGGTTCTGAAAATGCTGCCTTTTGACAACAAGTCAGAGTTCCAGGTTGTTGTTGATATGCCGGAGGGTACATCACTCGAACAGACCAACCGGGTCCTGACAGAACTGGCGGACTACCTGTCCGGCGTACCTGAAGTGAACAACTACCAGATCTACGCCGGCACGGCTGCCCCGATCAATTTCAACGGCCTGGTGCGTCAGTACTACCTGCGCGAAGGCGCGTCTGTCGGTGATATCCAGGTCAACCTGGTCGACAAGTCACGGCGTACGCGCAAGAGTCACGATATTGCACGCAGTGTGCGTGGCCCCCTGCAGGCCATTGGCAAACACTTCGATGCCGTTGTAAAGATTGTCGAGGTACCGCCCGGGCCACCGGTCCTGTCTCCACTTGTTGCGGAAATTTATGGGCCAGATTACGACGGGCAGGTGAAAATAGCCCGCCAGATTCGCCAGGTATTCACACAAACCGGGGACATCGTCGATGTCGATGACAGTGTCGAGCATGCCGCGCCGCGCTGGATTGTAAATATTGACCGCAGCCGTGCCGCACAGCTTGGTGTCGACCAGGCGACCGTGGTCCGCGCACTGTCGACTGCACTGGATGGTGAGGATGTCAGTTACCTGCACGACCCCAACGCCCGCTACCCCGTCGCCATTCGCCTGGAACTTCCCGTCGCCGAAAAAACAGACATCGAAAAAGTCCTTGGCATCAAGGTACGCAGCCAGTCCGGTACACAGGTTGCCCTGTCGGAACTGGCGACCCTGGAATCATCCACCATCGAACGTTCCATCTATCGCAAGGACCACCTGCCGCTGGTCTTTGTGACCGGCGACATGGCGGGTGAGCTGGACAGCCCGCTGTACGGCATGGCGGCGCTGCACAAGACGATCGGGGAAACATTGCTTGCCAATGGTGAACCTGTCCGGCAACACCTGGTCCGGCAGCCGGACAACCCCTACCGCTACAGCCTGAAGTGGGACGGTGAATGGCAGATCACCTACGAAACCTTCCGTGATATGGGTATTGCCTATTCAGTGGGACTGATTCTGATCTACCTGCTGGTGGTCGCCCAGTTCCGCTCCTACCTGACCCCCCTGGTCATCATGGCGCCGATCCCGCTCACGATCATCGGTGTCATGCCGGGACATGCACTGCTCGGCGCCCAGTTCACCGCCACCTCGATGATCGGCATGATTGCACTGGCGGGGATTATTGTGCGCAATTCCATCCTGCTGGTGGATTTCATCAATGACGAAGTCGCCAGGGGAATTGCCTTCGAGGAAGCCGTTATTCGCGCCGGAGCGATTCGCGCCAAACCGATTATTCTCACCGGCCTGGCGGCCATACTTGGTGCCCTGTTCATCCTCGATGACCCGATTTTCCGTGGCCTGGCCATCGCACTGATCTTCGGCCTGCTGGTGTCGACCGTCCTTACGCTGGTCGTGATCCCGGTCATGTACTACGCATTAATGCGCAAACGACTGGACCGGCTGACACCTCCACAATAATAATCAAGGCATCTCAGCTAACTTCGTCATTGCGAGCGTAGCGCGGCAATCTCTGACAGTCTGGTACCAGACCATGGAGATTGCCGCGCTACGCTCGCAATGACGAAGCTATCAGTCTGCACCTGAAAATCCCTGCTGCCGCCAGGCCTCGTAAACCAGTACGGCAACGGTGTTGGACAGGTTCAGACTGCGACTGCGGGCCACCATCGGCAGGCGTATCACCGCACTGACCTGTGCTGATTCGAGCAGCGCAGCCGGCAACCCCCGGGTTTCCGGCCCGAACAACAGGGCGTCACCGGCTTGATAGGCCACATCGCTGTAACACTGGGTACCGTGCGTTGAAACCGCATACAAGTGCTTCGGCTGAACATCTGCAAGAAAATCTTCCAGCGTATCGTGTACCTGAACACTGGCCCATTCGCGGTAATCCAGTCCCGCCCGGCGCAGCTTGCGGTCTTCCAGTTCGAAGCCGAGCGGGCGCACAAGGTGTAACCGGCAACCCGTGTTGGCACACAGCCGCATGATATTACCGGTATTGGGCGGGATCTCCGGCTGAAACAGTACGATATGGAACATAACGCTAATCCGCTTTTCTTTCGCCGGCAGTTCAGGTCAAATACGGCCCCACGAGCTGCTAACCGGACCTCTCCATGAGCCAGACTGCCAATCCGCTTGCCGTCGATTTCTGCGGCCTGACACTCAACTCACCGCTGGTGCTCCTGTCCGGCTGTGTGGGGTTTGGGGAGGAATATACACGGGTACGGGGATTTTCCAATCGCGATGTTGGCGCGATCTGCCTGAAGGGCACCACACTCGATGCCCGGCCAGGCAATGCGCCTCACCGCGTCTATGAAACACCGGCAGGCATGCTCAACGCCATCGGCCTGCAAAATCCTGGTGTGGATCATGTTGTGAACAGCATCCTGCCACAGCTGGATTTTGAAGAAACACGCTTTATTGCCAATGTGTCCGGTTCTACCGTGGAAGAGTACCACGAGGTCACGCGGCGCTTTGATGACTCGCCCATCGATGCAATCGAGATCAATATCTCCTGCCCGAACGTGAAAGAGGGCGGTGTTGCGTTCGGGAATGACCCGGACATGTCCGCCAGGGTGGTGGAAACCTGTCGCAAGGCAACCAACAAGCCGTTGATCACCAAGCTGTCGCCCAACCAGACGGACATTGCCGGTAATGCCCGCCGCTGTATCGAGGCGGGCAGTGATGCCTTTGCCGTTATCAACACGTTGATGGGCATGGCCATCGACATCGAAACCCGCCGGCCGGTAATCGGCAACAACCAGGGCGGCCTGTCGGGGCCTGCCATCAAACCGGTCGCCCTGCTCAAGGTGCAGCAGGTCTACCAGGTGTGCAAGGCACACAATATTCCCATTATTGGCCAGGGCGGCATCACAAGCGTCGAGGACGCCATCGAATTTCTCATTGCCGGTGCCACGACGGTGGGAATTGGCACCGCACTGTTCTACGACCCGCTGGTGTGCAAAAGCCTGAACAAGGGGATTTCCGACTACCTGCAGCGCCAGCAATTGACTGACCTCGCAGCCCTGACCGGCAGTCTGCAGCTCAACGGGGCCAATGCCTGCTGACCAGCACGGGTAATCCCTGTTCCAGGCAGCCCTGTAACCCAAGCTGTCGAAAATTCGGCCTGTTTCTTGCTTTATCCATCTCGCTATGGACAAAAAAGCATTCGACATCAAAAACCTGTGCCGGCAAGTTACTGCTGTGTTACATCCTGTGCGCAGAAAAAATCAGCCTAAACAAGGCGTCCCGGCAGGCCCGGGACCATTCCGCAGTTGCCAGCCAGGGTGGTATAAAGCGCTGGAAATTTGTCTATCCAATCAGTGTGGTACCCGGAATTTTGACACTTCCGGGATTTTCGCCGCTCCTCCAGCAGGATTTTTGGAAGGCTGAACGGCATGCACCAGCAGATCAACCTCTTCCAGCCGGTATTTCGAAAACAACACAAGGTGTTTTCTGCCGCCACGCTGGCGCAAATTACGGCTGCCGTGGCCTTTTTGCTGTTGCTGCTCCTTGTCCATGCAAGCTGGACGCTGGCCAACATGAAGGCCTCGGCTGATAACCTGCAACAACAGTACAGCCACATGCAGCAGGAAATCAGTGCGCTGGAAGACACACTGCGCACCCCGGATACCGAAAGCCTGGACAATGAAATTGAAAACCTGCAGACCCGTATCGAAGCACGCAGCGAACTGCTGGAACGCTTTGACGACCTGGCCATAGAAAATCAGAATGGCTTTTATAATCAATTCCTTACGCTTGCTAAACAGTATATCCCCGGACTCTGGCTGGAAGGGGTAAGTGTCGACAACCGTGCCCGTATCGAGGTACGTGGCGGCACACTGAATGCACAACTGGTTCCCGTCTACCTGCAACAGCTGGCAAAGCAAAGTGAACTGTCAGCAATGCCATTTGAAACCGTAAAAATGACCCGGCCGGACCCTGAACAACCACAAATCGGTTTCGTTTTGCGCAACTTCCGCGAGGATCCGACATGGGACTGAAACTGCCCGAACACGTACAACAGCTGGCAGATCGCATCGATGCACTTGCCCTGCGGGAAAGAATCCTGTTGCTGGCTACGGCCGTCGCCGTGCTGTTCTTCAGCATTGATATGCTGGCACTTCAGCCCGTTCTGAAAAAACAGCAGGTGGTTCGAGAACAGATCTCCGAGCACGAAAATCGCCTCAACGCCCTGCGCCAACAGGCCCGGCTGTTGCAGTATCGAAGTGATACAGATCCCCTGCAGTCACGCCATGAGCAACGCGACAGGCTCAAACAGGAACTCGCCGCACTGGATACCCGGATTGTCAGCCAGCTCGGGGCTCTGGTGGAACCCGCGCAGGCTGCCGAGGTGCTGGAACAGGTTCTGTCGAAGCACCGTGGTCTTAAACTGATTTCACTGGATGCCAGTACCCGTACGCTGGATGACCTCGATACGGAAAACAGTGAGGCTGCCAGCATAGGGCGCTACCAGATCGACCTCGTCCTGGATGGCGGTTACCTGGACGTACTGGCCTACCTTAAATCACTGGAGTCCCTGCCATGGAAATTCTTCTGGCAAAAGGTCGACTTCCAGAGCACTGAATACCCGCATGCCACAACACACCTGCAGCTCTATACCCTGGGGGCCAGTAATGTCTAGGGAACCTCTGATTAATTTGTCATACCGGCGCATGCCGGTATCCATGTCATTGAAACCTCTGGATTCCGGCCCACGCCGGAATGACGGAAAAGGCATTTATCAGAGGTTCTCCCGCTACCTTGTTGCACTCCTGGCAGGCCTGCTGCTCTCCGGCAGTGTTTTCGCATTGAACGACCCCACGCGCCCGATTGATCCCGCCGTCTATTTCGGCAGCGGTAACCGTGACGGGTGGGCACTGCAATCCATCCTTTTTTCCAATGACCGCCGGATTGCCATTATCAATGGAGTGCGCGTCCAGGAAGGCGACCGCATTGGAGCGGCCCGGGTTGTCCGTATCAGGGACTCACGGGTCGTGCTTGAAACAGGAAACCGCACACTCGAACTGCGCCTGCGACCCAACACGCTGAAAACAAGGCCGTGACTATGAAACAAGCAAAAATACTTACCCTCGTTCTGGCAACCGCTTTTCTGTTGAGCGCATGCCAGCAGATGCCCAGCCGGCCCGGCTCGACCCTGCCAGCCATCAAGCAGGCGCTTGAAGAAGCGAACACACCACACCCGGCAGCACCCCAGGAACCCCCTCTCGCCGTGCAGAACGCGTTACGCCCACAGGCAGGCGTGGCACTGGGCACACTCAAACCGCGTGTACCGACCTACGATGTATCGGTCAATAACGTTCCTGCACGCGAGTTCTTCATGAGCCTTGTACAGGGCACGACGGATAACATGGTCGTACACCCGGCAGTATCCGGTACGCTCACGCTTGACCTTAAAGATGTCACCACCGATGAAGTCCTGGCAACAGTTCGAGATGTGTACGGTTATGAGTTCCGTCACAGCCACGGGGTATACCAGATATTTCCGGCACGTATCCGCTCACAGGTATTCAAGGTCAATTACCTGGACCTGAAACGCAAGGGCAGTTCACGTACCCGCATCAGTTCAGGCCAGGTCACACAGGCGCCACCACCAACCAACCTGATACCAGGCAGGACCGGTTCACTTGGCTCGTCCGGATCCGGATCTGCCGCAGGCGGTTTCGCAAACCCCGGTACCGGCGGTTCCAGCAGCGCCAACCAGCGCAGCTTCTCCGGCGCACAGGTCTCGACACAAACTGATTCTGATTTCTGGGATACGCTTGAGAAGTCACTGAAAACCCTTATTGGCGAAGAAGATGGCCGCAAGATAATTACCGACCCACTGTCAGGCACAGTACTGGTACGCGCCATGCCACGCGAGCTGATGGATGTCGAGCAGTACCTGGACTCACTGCAACGCTCTGTAAACCGGCAGGTGATCATTGAAGCAAAGATTGTCGAGGTTCAACTCAATGATGCCTTCCAGGCCGGTGTCAACTGGACATCATTTATTGATATACAGGGAACCAGCCGTGAACTGACCGCTGGCGTATTCGGTACCGGACTCGCCAGCCCGCAGAACAATATCATTAATGCAGACGCATCGGCGCTGAGTAGCGTATTCAACCTCAATGCACATATTGGTGACTTTGATGCCTTGCTGGAATTACTGAAAACACAGGGTGATGTACAGGTACTTTCCAGCCCGCGCGTCTCCACGGTGAATAACCAGAAAGCCATCATCAAGGTCGGCACAGATGAATACTTTGTCACCGACCTGGACCTTCAGACCGATGTGGCAAACAGCGTGTCCAACCAGTCGGCCGATGTAACACTGACGCCTTTCTTTTCCGGTGTAGCGCTGGATGTAACACCACAAATCGATGAGGACGGGAACATAACGCTTCATGTCCATCCCGCCATCAGCGAGGTGACAGAAGACCCCAAGCGCATCAGCATATCAAGCTCCACGACCTTCTCATTGCCACTTGCTACCAGTTCAATACGGGAATCAGACACGATTGTTCGTGCGCGTAATGGCCAGGTTGTCGTTATTGGCGGGCTGATGCAGGACGTTGCCAGGGATACGGTCACATCCACGCCATTCTTCGGTGACCTGCCCATGGTTGGAAATGCATTCCGTCACACCCGCAAGGTATCACGCAAAACCGAGCTGGTTATCCTGTTACGCCCGGTTATTGTCAGTAACGACGCCACCTGGTCTGCGGAAATCCGGCGTGCCGGTACCCGCTTCGGGAAAATAAGCCACCCGGATCTTCCCTGAGGAATGAGGTAACGCAGCCATGTATCTCGAATACTTTGGACTGAAGGAACCGCCCTTCACGCTGACGCCTGATACGGAGTTCTTTTTTGACTGTGGCGATCATCGTGAAGCCCTGAATGTGCTGCAGGTCGCCCTGCAGGGTGGCGAAGGCTTTATCAAGGTAACCGGCGAGGTCGGTACCGGGAAAACCCTGCTCTGCCGCAAGCTGCTTGGCCTGCTCGATGACAATTATATCACGGCCTATATTCCCAACCCCTTTCTGAATCCTGTCGCACTACGCATGGCGCTTGCAGAGGAACTGGGTATCAAATTTGCCCGTAACATTGGACAGCACCGGCTGCTGGGGCTTATCACAGACAAGCTTGTTGAATACGCTGCAGCGGGAAAACAGGTTGTATTACTGCTCGATGAAACCCAGTCCATGCCGGATGATACGCTTGAAGCGTTACGCCTGCTGACGAACCTGGAAACCGAAAAACACAAGTTGATGCAAGTGGTGCTGTTTGGCCAACCGGAACTGGACCAGCGGCTTGCGCAGAATAAATTACGTCAGCTCCGGCAGCGTATTGCCTTCTCCTACCGGCTGGGTTCCCTGGATCGTCAGATGCTCGGCAAATATGTCTATCATCGTTTGCGCGTAGCGGGTAACCGGCAGAGCGCATTGTTCAAACCAGCTGCACTTAAACAACTGCACCGCTGCAGTCGCGGAATTCCGCGACTGGTAAACCTGCTATGTCACAAGGCACTGATGTCTGCCTATGGCGCCGGGCATACAGGCATTACAGCCAGACACATTCGCCTTGCCGCAAAAGATACCGAAGACACCCGAAAACCAGGACCTCGATGGATTACACTGGCTTCCGGTTTTGCCGGATTACTCGCCCTGACCAGTGCCAGCCTGCTGTATGCCTACGGATTATGAGCCTGATCAATCAAATGCTGAGGGATCTTGACGCTCGCCGCAGCCCGGCAAGCCATATGGAAGTTGCTGCGCTTGAAGGTATGGGCCTGACCACACCTCACCACGTGCAATTGAATACCGTACTATTCCGAAGTGCTGTTGCGGCATCACTCATTCTGGCCGGGATACTTCTTCAGCTGGGCTACCAGTCCTGGTCAGAAAAAACACACCCTGCGCATGAGCCCCGCCGTGAGGTTACAAAACCCGCCACCCGCCTTCAGCAAACTGACAGCATTGCTATTGTGCCCGCAACCGCACACAAGGAAAAACCGGTACCGACATCACTGCAACCTGCTCACAGCAAAACTGAATTCATTACCACACCACCGATCACCGGGCCAAATGTTATCCCGGCACCCGTTTCGCAGGACAATACAACAAAGCCAATCGATATTCCCGTAAAGGAAATTGCAGTCGTTCAGGTACGAAAACCACTGACACCGGCCCAGCAGTCTCAGCGCAAGTTTGCCCGTGCACAAAAACTGCTGGCACGTGGTGAGTTACGAGCAGCCATGGAGGTATTACGTGCCGCCCTTGAGCGCGATGCCGGCCACACCCAGGCAAGGCTGCAACTGGCAACTCTGTATTACCGGAAAAACCGCATCACGGAAGCACGCCAGCTTCTTGGCGAAGGCCATCTGCTCGACCCGGCCGATGCCGGTATCACCATGGCCTATGCGCGTTTACTGGCTGATGCCGGTGACTACCAGTTAGCAATCGATGTACTCGATGACTACCGCGTACAGGAGTCTGCCGGTCCGGAAACATTTGCCCTTGCCGCAAGCCTTCACTACCAGTTAAAGCAGTTTGATCTGGCGGCCTCTCGCTACCGTACCGCACTTGCCCGGCAACCCGGTCAAGGCATCTGGTGGATGGGACTTGGCGTCACGCTGGAACACAACCAGCAGCCCGGCCAGGCCCTGGCGGCCTACCGAAGAGCCGCACCCCTGCTTCAGGATGATGCATTACAAACTTTTGTTAAAGGGCGTGTAACCACCCTTTCGGAGACAAAGGAATAGAACTATGGCCGCAACCATGCCCGTAAGACGTGTGCGTATCGGTGACCTGCTGGTCGAGCACAAGATAATCTCCGAGAACCAGCTTTCAAATGCCCTGCGCGAGCAGAAAAAAACCGGCCGCAAGCTCGGTCGCGTGCTGATTGAAAACGGCTATGTCGGTGAAGACCAGTTGCTCCAGCTGTTATCCGAACAACTGAATATTTCCTATGTGGATCTGTCACGATTCGAACTGGACAGGGATCTCGTTGTCCGGTTACCGGAAACGCACGCACGGCGCTACCGTGCTCTGGTGCTCAAGCAAACCGCCAAAGGACTGCTTGTCGGGATGGGTGACCCAACCGATATTTTTGCCTATGACGAGCTGGTACGAATACTCAAGAGCGATATCGAAATCGCCTGCGTCAAGGAAAGTGATCTGCTGCAGAATATTGACCGTATGTACCAGCGGGCCGATGAGCTGCGTAACCTTGCCAACGAGGTCGGTCGTGATATTGCGGACAATGCCTTCGACCTGCACGAGCTTTCCAACAGCACCAGCCAGAGCGATGCCCCGGTCGTCCGGCTTATCCAGACCGTATTTGAGGACGCGGTTCGTTCCGAGGCATCCGATATTCATATCGAGCCTGATGAAGATGTATTACGCATTCGTCGCAGAATTGACGGCATCCTGCATGAACAGATCATGGATGACAAACGCATCGCCTCTGCTGTGGTATCCCGGCTCAAGTTGATGGCCGAAGCCGATATCTCTGAAAAACGCCTGCCCCAGGACGGTCGTTTTACGCTGCATGTACTCGACAAGCATATCGATGTTCGTCTCGCCACGATCCCGACACAGACCGGTGAAGCTGTGGTCATGCGTCTGCTCGACCATGGTAGCGCCATACGCAAACTCGACGAGCTGGGCATGCCGGATGACATACTCAGTCGCTTTCGTCGCCATGTTCACCGGCCCTACGGGCTCGTACTTGTCACCGGCCCGACCGGGAGCGGCAAAACCACAACACTCTATGCCGCACTCTCCGAGCTCAACAAGCCACAGAAAAAAATTATCACGGTAGAAGACCCTGTGGAATACCAGCTTCCACGAATCAACCAGGTGCAGGTCAACCATAAAATCGATCTTGGCTTTGCGCGCGTCCTGCGTACCGCGTTGCGTCTTGACCCGGACATTATGCTGGTCGGTGAAATGCGTGACCGCGACACGGGTGAAATCGGTCTTCGCGCTGCCCTGACGGGCCATCTCGTCTTGTCCACGCTGCATACAAACGATGCTGTCAGTACCGCCATGCGGCTTGTCGACATGGGACTGGAACCCTATCTCATTGCCTCCTCTCTGCAGGCCATCCTGGCACAGCGCCTGATCCGCAAAGTCTGCCAGAACTGCAGCACTGAAAAACCGCTCGATCCTGGGGAGCAGGCCTGGTTGAAGGAAGTATCCACTGCGAGTGATGCGTCACAAACCTTTTATGAAGGAACCGGCTGTAACCAATGTAACCACACGGGCTATCACGGCCGGATCGGCGTCTATGAGTTACTTGAAATCGATTACCCGCTGGCGGATGCGTTGCGCCGCAATGACCCGGCCGAATTCGAGGACCGTGCCCGCTCCCAGGAGGGCTATTGTACCCTGGTGGAAAATGCCCTCGACTACGCACGGACCGGTATTACCAGCATAACGGAAGTCATGCGCCTGAGCGGCGCCACGGTCCAGTAATCATGCCTGCCTTCCAGTACAAGGCCCGTGGCCACCGGGGTGATGCCATTGAAGGCGTCATCGAGGCATCCAGCACTGATGTTGCGGCATCCCGCCTGATCGAAAGCGGCCTGACACCGGTTGATATCCGCGTGGCAGAAGATAACACCGGTCTCAGCACCGATCTGAAAGATCTTTTCCCACCAAAAATCGAACAGGTTGACCTGATTCAGTTCAGCCGCCAGATGTACAACCTGATGAAAGCCGGTGTTCCCATTCTCAGTGCCCTGCATGGCCTGTCTGTCAATGCACGCAACCGAAGCCTGGGCAAAACATTACAGGGTGTCATCGAGAACCTCGAATCAGGCCGGGATCTTTCCGCTTCGCTCGCCCAGTTCCCGGATGTATTTTCAGTCTTCTATGTCAGTCTCGTTCGTATCGGTGAAACCAGCGGCCGTCTCGATGATGTTTTCAAACAACTGGCGAGTTATCTGGATCGGGAGTACAAGACCCGCAAAAAGGTCAAGTCGGCATTACGCTATCCGTCTTTCGTCATTACCGCGATCATTGTAGCGATAACCATCATCAACATCTTTGTCATACCTGCCTTCGCCGAGGTCTTTTCCAGCCTGGGCGGGCAACTGCCACTGCCCACCCGTATCCTGGTTACCATGTCCGATGCAACGGTCAATCACTGGGAATTGCTTATCTTCGGTGGTGCATTGATGATTGCCGGGACCCGCTTTTATATCAACAGTGAATCCGGGCGTTACCGGTGGCACAAGCTGCAACTGCGCCTGCCGCTGGTCGGAAAGGTGATGTACAAGGCAACCCTGGCACGCTTCAGCCGCCTTTTCGCCCTGGTGCTGAATGCCGGTGTTCCGATTGTAACGGCCCTGTCTGTGGTCGGGCGCGCACTGAATAATGAATACATCGAGGAACGGGTCCTCGGGATGCGCGACGGTATCGAGCGCGGTGAGTCCATCAGCCATACCGCAAGCGGTGCCGGGATATTTGATCACCTTGTCCTGCAAATGCTGGAAGTCGGCGAAGAGTCGGGTACCACGGATGAGCTGCTGAAGGATATTTCCGATTACTACGATGACGAAGTGGACTATGCCATCGAGAAACTCAGCGCTTCGATCGAACCGACCCTGACCATTGCCCTTGCCTGTCTGGTCGCGCTGCTCGCTGCCGGGGTCTTCCTGCCGATGTGGGATCTCTACAAGGTTGCGCTCTAGAAACCCCGTTTTGTGATATTGGTCACTAACATTTTTAGCTCCAGCTCATTAACCTGTCTGGCAGAGCACAGAATATATTCTTTGTGCAAGAAATATATTCTATATATAACAATAAGATATAACATGACCTGCTATATTCTCATCTCTTTATGGCTTTTTGGGGCATAACCACAAATTTTTCTAAAGTACTGACAAGGGCTTGACGATAACAACAACAGTATACGCGGGCACACGCCTTTTCAGGAGAATACAGGATGAAGAAACAAGCAGGTTTTACTTTAATTGAGCTGGTTGCTGTACTGGTTATTCTGGCGCTACTGGGCGCAATGGCGGTACCGCGCTTTGTTGACGTTTCCGGCCAGGCGCTGACTGCCGCTCAAAATGGCTCACTGGCGGGCGTACGTTCCGGCCATGCCATGTCGATCGCAGATCTGCGTCGTCTGCCAACGGTTACAGAACTCGCAACCTATGTTGGCGGCCCGAATATCTCGGCTGTCCCGACTGGCATCCAGGTTGTTATCAATGGCACAAACTACACCGTGACAACCTTCACCGACACCACCTGCACCGCAGCAACCGCTGCCGTAACGGATACTGTCGGTTGTATCGGAACCATTAACTAGTTCCAGCTCCCCCTCCGGAGCAAAACGGAAAGGGTGGGCTGGTGCCCACCCTTTTTTTTGGACTGGAACCGACGCCATGGATGTCAACTCAAGCAGAAACCATTATCGCGGATTCACCCTCATCGAGCTGGTCTCGGTGTTGTTGATACTCGGCATTGTGGGTAGCGGGATCATGTTGCGCTGGGCACCCGGGGACCAGTCACTCGCGGCTCAGGCCGACTTGCTGGCGCGCAGCCTGAGGCACGCACAGGCCATGGCCATGGCGCGTGGCGTGGCGCTGACGCTCGATGTCCAGTCGGCCAACAGCTATGCCATCACGGATGGCACGACTGCGGTATCCGACTATACCAACCAGGTACAGAACTTTGTTCTGGACAATGGCGTCACCCTGAGCGGACCGGACCAGGTGTTTGATTCCCTTGGCCGGCCTCTCAACGGGACCGGTCTGCTGGCAACGAGCCGGAGCTGGACGCTCAGCGGTGAAAGTGCAACGGCAACCGTGCAGCTTCAGCCGCTGACCGGTTTTGTGACGGTGACACCATGAGCCGCACGCAGACAAAATACTGCCGGGGGTTCACGCTGCTGGAAATGATTGCCGTCATTGTCATCCTGTCTGTCGCCGCGGTACCCATCGCCGGCCTGTTCTCCAAAGCCAGCGTGAGTCTGCTCAATAACCAGGACATACAGACCGCCACCCAGTTAGCCCAGGAACAGGCCGAACTGATACTCGGGCGCCGGAGAAGCCAGGGCTTTGCCGCGATTGCCACAACCAGCAACACCGAAATTCTGGCAGGCAACTATACCGGCTTCAACCGGACAACCACCATTACCCAACCCCCGACGCTTCCCGCTGGCTGTCCTGCCGGCGCCGTGTGTGACCTGGTAACAGTATCGGTCGATGCCGGTGGCGCAGTGTTATCCGAAATCTCTTTTGTACTGGTCAACTACTGATGACATACCGCACGCATAAAGGTTTTACCCTGCTGGAGATGATTGTCACCATCACCACGCTGGCGCTGCTGGGTATGTTACTTACGCCATACCTTACCCTGTCGGTACGTGCCTATAACGACAATGCCGCAACGCTGGGAGTCGTTGGCGAGTTGCGTTATGCCAGCGAACGGATCGTGCGCGAACTACGTGAAATTCGCCGCAAGCCCTCTTCAGTTTCTGAGTATGATATCGCAACGCCGCTTTCCACCACAAACATCAAGTTTTTACGCAACGATGGAGAGACCGTTACTATTGAAGCATCTCCACCACAACTCAACCTTCGCTATCAGTCCGTTTCCAGCAATGACCCGTTCCCGCTCAGTGCTTCACTGCAAGGCCTGACATTCAACTACCTGCAGAACGATGGAATCGCAACTGCTGTGGGTAGTGACGACGTGGCCTATATCGAGTTCGAGATCCAGCTGGTCTCCAATGGTCAGACTTACAGCCAGCGCAGCCGGGTGGCATTAAGGGCGCAGCCATGAAACAGGTAAAACATAACCAGCGAGGTGCAGTAACCCTGATCGGCGCCCTGTTTATCGTCATCGTCCTTTCCGTGATGGCAATGGCCTTATTGCGTATGGCAAGCAGCAATATCCTCGACAGTGCTGCAAATAATGATTCTACCGAAGCCCTGTTCGTTGCTGAAACGGGTATTGAACATGCTGCTTTCCTGTACAGCAGTACCGGCTCCTGTATCGGTCTGGCCGGCATTGGCCCTGTCACGGCAGGACGGGGCAGTTTTTCACTGCTCAACGCCGTGGTTCAACCAACAGGTGAATGCCGGGTCCGGGTCAGCGCCAGTGTTGGATCAGGTCTTACCAACCCCGCTGTTCGCACCATCGATGCCGACCTGCGGCTGGCGGGCAGCAGTGATGGGTGGATTGTGGGTGACAACGGGACCATCCTCGGTTGGGATGGCGCGACATGGGCGGCTGTTACCTCGCCAACAACCCGTGATTTGTATGATGTGTATTGTACCAGCGCGACTGATTGCAACGCGGTCGGAGAAAGAGGAACGATTATTCACTGGGACGGCGCTAACTGGACAAACAGACCCTCGAATGTCCCTAGTGATTTTTTTGGAAGGCCCGTTGATCTGTTTGCTGTAAGCTGCGAACCAGGCAACCCTGACAACTGTTTTGCTGCAGGCGCAAACCGCTTTTTTGGCCTGTCGCTAGCCATCATCCAGCGATGGAACGGAACAACCTGGTCCAACTCCGCATTTGTTTTTAACAGCGGCGACTGGCGTTTTTATGACCTTTCCTGCCCGTCTGCAACCTGTTATGTCGTCACCGCCAATGGTGTGATCGGACGTTTTAACCCGGCCAGTGGCAACTGGTTTAACGATACATCAAATACCACTGTCCCACTTAACGGGATCGCTTGTACCACGAACAACTACTGCTGGGTGGTCGGTAACCGGACCGGTAACAACTGGAATTTCGATTTTATTCCGGATGCTGTCACCAGCTGGTCCCCGCTTACCCTGGGTGTCACAGGCCTGCAAAAAAGAAACCTTAATGCGGTTTCCTGTGTCGATATGAATGACTGCTGGGCTGTGGCTGACCATGGTGGTAGTAATTATGTACTCGGACACTGGAATGGTCTCTCCTGGTCACCACAACTTGTCGGTAACTCTGCGCAAAGAGAGAATCTCAATGCCGTTCATTGCCTTGCCGGCAACGATTGCTGGGCGGTGGGCAACTACAGGAACGGTGGAAATGTGATTCACTATAACGGTGCCAGCTGGGCTTATATCGGTGCGCCGGTCACCAATAATGTCAACCTGAACGGTGTCCATTTTCCCCCGGGGGCAGGAGGGGGTGGCGGAGGTGGTAGTTCAGTCTCCGTGATCCGTTGGCAGGAAATCATCGGTAATTGACATGCGAGAGCAAATCCACGACTCTCTGTCCCGGCACATCAAATGAGGCAAGCGTGTGTTTTCATTTACTAAAAAACAAAAAGGCCATCGCCTGACCGCACTGATCAGCGGTACGGACGGAACGGCATGTGCTTCCCTGTCAAATCCACGGGCAGACCAGCCCGTCCTCGAACAAGGTGGATTGTATGCTGTGAACCCCGGTGAAGCACCGGCGGACAGTCTGCAGCGCCTGGTACGTAAACTCTCGCTCGGCTCTGACAGTTTCACAACCTTGCTGCCCATCGGTGACTATCACCTGATGATGGTCGAGGCACCTGAAGTGCCACCTTCGGAACTCAAAGCGGCCGTGCGCTGGCGCATACGTGATTTGATCGACTTTCATATTGATGATGCCGTACTCGATGTTTTTGATGCGCCGCCCAGTGGCGCCCGCGGCGTACAGGAAAGTATCTACGTTGTGGTAGCGCGCAACTCAACCGTAAAATCGCTGATAGAACCCTTTGAAAGTGCCGGCATAGAACTCGGGGTCATTGATATTCCCGAGCTGGCCATGCGCAATATTGCGGCCCGCCTCGATACGGACAAGGAAGGCGTAGCCCTGCTTCACTTCGAGGAAGATCATGTCCTTGTCACGCTGACGCGCGATGCGACACTGTACCTGGCGCGGAGTATGGATTTTGGTTATACACAGCTGCAGGAATCACCCGAGCTGGTTGATCGTATTGCCCTCGAGCTGCAACGTTCCATGGATTACTACGACCGGCATTTTCAACAGGCGCCGATTCGCTCTGTAGCGCTCTGTCCGGTACCGGTTGACTTGCCCGGGCTGGCATCCAGTCTGGGTGAACAGACCGGCCTGCCGGTTCAGTCACTCGATATCGGAGACATTGTCAAAATCGGTGACGCGGTCGAACAGGACCAGCTTGCCCGCTGTACCCTGGCCATTGGTGCCGCATTGCGTACTGAAACTACCCAGCTGTAGGCACTTCTTTCCCGTCATTGCGATACCTCGACCCGAAGGGTGAGGTCCCCATAATGAAGCCCGCAGGGATTCTTTGGGCAACGCGAAGCAATCTCCCCAACTTTTGCACCAGCCTGAAAAAGATTGCTTCGCGTTGCTCGCAATGACGGGTGGGGTTATGTGTTGTTATCCAGTCCGAGTTCGCGAATCTTTCGCGTCAGGGTATTACGCCCCCAGCCCAGCAACCTGGCGGCATCCTGACGTCGCCCGCCGGTCTGCGCCAGCGCCGTCTCGATCATCACGCGTTCAAAGGCCGGCAGGGCTTCTTCGAGCAGGCCCTCTTCTCCATCGGCCAGTTTGCGTCCGGCCCAGGCAGCCAGTGCAGACTCCCAGCCCTGTACTGCGGTCGACTCACTGCCTGATGACTGGCGCAGCTCCAGGGGCAGATCGTCGATGCGAATTTCCTGCCCCGGCGCCATAACGGTCAACCAGCGACACAGGTTTTCTATCTGCCGGACATTACCCGGCCAGTCCAGTTGTCGAAGATAGCTTTCTGTTTCGGGCAGCAACTGTTTGACATCAACACTCAGTTCACTGGCAGCGGCCTGCAGGAAATGCCCCATCAGCAGGGGAATATCTTCGCGCCGTTCACGAACCGCTGGCAGGTGAACCCGAATAACATTGAGGCGATGAAACAGGTCTTCACGAAACGTGCCTTCACGGACACGTTTCTCCAGGTCCTGGTGTGTCGCGGCGATAATACGCACATCGGCACGTACCGGTGTATGCCCGCCGACACGGTAAAATTCGCCGTCCGACAGAACCCGCAGCAGACGGGTCTGCATTTCAGCCGGCATGTCACCGATTTCATCCAGGAACAGCGTTCCCTCGTCAGCCTGTTCGAAACGCCCGACACGCTGACTCTGGGCACCGGTAAATGCACCGCGCTCGTGGCCAAACAACTCGGATTCCAGCAGGTCGCGTGGTATCGCCGCCATGTTGAGGGCAATGAACGGCTTGTCAGCACGTGGACTGTGCCGATGCAGGGCACGCGCTACCAGCTCCTTGCCAGTCCCCGACTCTCCGTTGATCAGTACCGTAATATTGGAACGCGACAGGCGTCCAATGGCGCGAAACACTTCCTGCATGGCAGGGGCTTCGCCGATAATTTCCGTCTCCAGCTGTCCGCTTGTGACAGCGGTATCCTTTGCACGGCTGCGACTTTGTTCAATCGCACGCTGCGTCAGCTCAACCGCATCCTCGATATCGAAGGGCTTGGGTAGATATTCGAAGGCACCACCCTGGTAGGCGGTTACCGCACTGTCGAGGTCCGAGTGCGCAGTAATAATGATAACCGGCAAATCAGGGTAGTCCGCCTGAATGGCATTGAGCAGTTCAAACCCGTCCATACCCGGCATGCGTACATCGGTTATCAGCGCATCCGGCTGACTCTGCCGCAGGGCTTCCAGGATACCGTTTGCCGACGAGAAGGCATTGACCTTCATCCCTGCTTTTTCAAGTGCTTTCTCCAGTACCCAGCGAATGGACTGATCGTCATCGATCACCCACACGCTTGCCTTGTCCTTCATGCTTCCTCCAGCGGCAAAAAGATTGTGAACACCGTACATCCGGGCTCACTGGAAAATTCGATAATGCCGTTGTGACGGTTCACCATGGACTGCGCGATAGACAGGCCAAGCCCGGTTCCCTCTGCACGGCCGGTCACCATGGGGTAAAATATCTGTTCCTTCATTTCTTCCTCGATCCCTTTTCCGTTATCCATAATATCGATACGCACCGCGAGTCGGCATCGCTTCTGCCCGATCGTCACCTGGCGCTGTGTGCGACTGCGCAGCACGATTCGATCTGCACCGGACTGCATGGCATTTCGCACCAAGTTCAATACCGCCTGTATCAACTGTTCTGAATCAGCGCACAGGTCCGGAATACTCGGGTCGTATTCCCTGACAAGTTGTATCGCCTCGTTACCCTCTGCTTCTACCAGGCTGCGAACATGTTCCAGCACCTGGTGGATATTGATCATCTGTTTCTGCGGCAAATCGCTGGGGCCGAGCATACGGTCCACCAGGTTCCTCAGCCGGTCGGCCTCGCGCATGATGACTTGTGTATATTCCTTCAACTCCTCATCGGCCAGTTCACCTTCCAGCAGCTGCGCAGCACCTCTCAGTCCACCCAGCGGGTTTTTTATTTCATGCGCCATCCCGCGCAACAGTTCCCGCGCTGCCCGCTGTTGCATCAACAACTGTTCCTCGTGGGCGATACGAATAAACTGGTCTCTGCGAACGACCTCCAGCAGCAACTCCGAATGGCTGATGGCTGTTACCGTAAAATCAACAACCATCTGCTGGCCATTTGCCACGCTGAGTTCCAGCTCCCGCTCGGTAAACGAAATCTGCAGACCCAACGCATCCAGCAGGTGCTTTTGCATCATTTCCGACACGGACACGACTGCGGACCAGGCCTGGCCGGTAATCTGCCGGCTACTCACCTGAAACAGGTTCTCCGCGGCCGGGTTCAGGTAAAGCAGCTGTAAATCCTTATCGAGCAACAGCACCGCCGTACTCTGGAGTCCCAGCAAACGCGCACTCTGCAACCTTTGCTTATCTTCAGGCATGGGCATACAACCCCCATTGCAAAAAATAAGCCGCTTTTGCATACCCCAGCCGGGACAACGGGGCAATCTGGAAATATCCTTTAAATACAGTCTGTAACATCAAGCTTCCTGTGCTGCGCCGGGCTGGACTGATCGTTATACACAGATGCCGGCGGGCGTGCAGGCACAATGCACCACCACTACGCACCACTATAGTGCATGGTAGAGCGGCTGAACAAGCATGAAACCGGCCTGGCGCACGGCCAGGAGGGGAGGGGAAGGAGCAGGCGGGTTAGTCAGCCACCACGACGGGCGGGATTGAAAACAGTCTGTCGATGAAGGAAGAAGCGGACCGTCTTGCTTCGCGCCAGTTCCCGGCCTTTTGCGTCGACCACTGCGACCTCCAGCCGGTGTTCGCCACGGTCAACATTTGAAAGTGTTTTGGTGGCCGCCGTCTGGGGCTTGCCAACGGCCTTGCCATCCAGAAAGAACTGGTATTTATGCCCTTTCCTGCTATCGAGCGAAGGCTTGCTGCTGACCGTCACGGCCACGTTGCCGGGATTATCGCGTACCGTTTCTTCAGGCCGGGGGGAAATAATTTCTACGCTTTCGTATACCTGAGCCTTGTCAGGGTCAGCCACGCTGATTTTAGCCGCAGATTTCACGACGGGCGCACTGTATACCGACAGGGGTTTCAGCTGGACAGGTTCAGCACCTGAAATAGCCTGATTGGTAAAAGTTACATTCCCGTGTTCATCGACAATTCGATAAACCTCGGCCGAAACTGAAGTCGTACACACGAGTGCCAGCCATACGACTAAAGCTGTGAGTTGACAGGGTTTCATCACATTCACCTTTTTACGGTGTGGTTTGATACTACCTTACCCACAGCCTGCCGGGCACGCAACCAAAAACGCCCCCTTTCGGGGGCGTTTCCGGTACCGCTCGTCAGGTCGTATTACAGGCTGTAATACATATCGAATTCAACAGGATGGGTGCTCATGCGCAAGCGTGTCACTTCTTCCATCTTCAAATCGATAAAGCCGTCGATCATATCGTCGGTGAATACGCCGCCTGCCGTCAGGAACTTGCGGTCCTTGTCCAGGGCATCCAGTGCCTGGTCGAAGGTAAAGCAAACCTGCGGAATCCTGGCTTCTTCTTCCGGCGGCAGGTCGTACAGGTCCTTGTCCATGGCATCGCCTGGATGGATCTTGTTCTGGATACCGTCGAGGCCGGCCATCAGCATTGCCGAGAACGCAAGGTACGGGTTGGCGGTGGAATCCGGGAAACGCACTTCGATACGGCGACCCTTGGGGTTGGCGACGTAAGGAATACGAATGGATGCAGAACGGTTACGTGCCGAGTAGGCCAGCATGACCGGGGCTTCGAAACCCGGCACCAGACGCTTGTAGGAGTTGGTCGAGGCATTGGTAAAGGCATTCAGCGCCTGGGCGTGCTTGATGATACCGCCGATGTAGTACAGCGCGATATCGGACAGGCCGCCATACTTCTTGCCGCTGAACAGGTTCTTGCCTTTCTTGGCCAGTGACATGTGCACATGCATACCGTTGCCGTTGTCACCCACCAGCGGCTTGGGCATAAAGGTGGCAGTCTTGCCATAACTGTGCGCCACATTCATCACGACATATTTCAGGATCTGCACTTCGTCGGACTTGCGAACCAGCGTGTTAAACACCGTGCCGATTTCA
>JALVCM010000396.1 GCA_027010005.1 Thiohalobacter sp. | reverse complement strand
CTCCAGAAGATTGCGAACACGCATCAACAGTTCACGGCGATCAAATGGCTTGGTCACATAATCACGTGCACCGATGTCCAGAGCACGCAAGCGATAATCATTTGTGTTCTGGGCGGTCAATACCAATATCGGCGGCAAGTATTCCAGCCCCTGGGCACTAAGCTCTTCCATCACCGCAAAACCGTCCATGTGTGGCATCTGGAGGTCCAGTATAATCAGGTCGCTACCCTGTAGACGACAAAGAGAGGTAGCCTTGCGTGAATCAATTGTCGATATTACATTGGTATAACCGGCAGTACGTAATGTGGCTTCCAGCACCTTTATGTTAGTCGGTGCATCATCTACAAGCAGAATACGGGCTTCCTTTAATCCGGGAAGATATGGCATATCATTGCTTCCCTTCAGACGTCAGCCGCGTCGCCAGTATACGTTCCATCGTCTCAAAGAAACGCGGGACATTGATGGGTTTGGTAAGGTACTCATCAAAACCTTCGGATAAACCTCTTTCGATATCCTTCGGCATTGCATTGGCCGTCATCGCCACAACCGGTATATGACGGGTATCATCCTGTGCCCGCAAGCGGCGGAGTATCTCATAGCCGTCCATACCCGGCAGCTGGATATCCAGCAGGATAAGGTCTGGCCGGTGCACCTTTGCCAGCTCCAGCCCCAGAGCCGGTGTGTGTGCTGTATACAAGCGTGCACTGGTCAACTTCATAAACAGTTTCGAAACCAGCTTCAGGTTTGCCGGGTTATCTTCTACATACAGGACTGTAGACAGCGCCTCAGGCAAGCGATTCGGACTCGATGTATAATCCATATACTCTGTCCCCGTCGTTTCAACGTCGGGTATAGAATCACTGACGAGCTCAATCCAGAATGTACTGCCTATGCCTGGCTCACTTTCTACACCAATCCTGCCTTCCATTAGCTCGATTAATTGCCTGCTGATATGAAGACCGATACCTGTCCCTTCTACAACGCCATTTTCTGCACCAAGCCGACTGAAAGGCTTAAATAGCTCGACCTGGCGTTCGGCGGATATGCCCGCACCGGTATCGCTAACCTCGATGCGTAACTGCCCCGTATCAAGGTGTGCACAATAAATGGTGACCGAGCCCTTTTCCCGGTTGTACTTGACGGCATTCGAAAGAAGATTCAGCAGCACCTGCTTAATACGTGTCCGGTCAGCGCGTACAACCAGATTCCGGAAACGCTCTTCATCCCATGTGATATTAATATCCCGGCTTCGGGCCAGCGGTGTAATAATTTTCATACATTCCTGGCATACATCGTACAATCCCACGGGCTCGATGGAGACATCGAGGTGTCCTGCCTCGACCTTTGCCAGATCAAGCACTCCGTCAATGAGTACCAGAAGATGGTGTCCTGCCTTAAGAATTTCATGGACACTTTCCTGCTGCAGATGTGTCAAAGCCCGATCACTCTCCACCTCCAGTAACTGGGCAAACCCAAGAATGGCATTCATAGGTGTACGCAGCTCGTGGCTCATACTGGAGAGAAAGTCCGACTTGGCCCGACTGGTTTTCTCGGCCTCTTCTTTGGCAATTATCAGCTCGGCTTCTGTCTTCTTGAGGTTCGAAATATCTGTACGGACCGCGACGTACTGGCAAGGAAGGCCGTCATCATCAAGGAATGGAACAATGGTGGATTCCACCCAGTATTGGCTCCCGTCCTTGCGCTGGTTACATAGCTCTCCCTGCCACACCTTGCCATCGCTGATGGTCGACCATAACTCCTCGTAGTATTCCGAAGGATGATAATTTGACTTGACGATTCTATGATTTTTTCCCAGTAACTCGTCTGGACGATATCCACTGGTCTCACAGAATTTGGCATTGACATAAGTAATCGTGCCAGCAGCATCTGCCGTACTAACGATAGCATGATGCTCCATGGCAGATAGCCGGCACTCTTTTTCTTTAAGCGCCTTGCGCAACCCCTCAACCAACCGGTTCACATGGCGTGCCTGCTTTACCCGCGCCATCACCACTGCAGAAAAATGGGCTGGATTTACCGGCCTGGTCATACAATCCACGCCAGCCAGGCCAGGTACAGCCGGCTGTCTGCCCGAATCTGTATCATCAAATAAAAATATAACAGGCAGCTCGACGTAGTCATTGTCCTGTCTGAGCGTTGCAACAAGCTCGGGGCCGGAGAAACCCGGCATATCAGTATCCGCGATGATTATGTCGGGCTTGAAATCTGACACCGCAACGAGCACCTGGCGGGGATCTGTAAGCAGATTGCTGCTTATCCCGACGTCTTCGAGCAGGGCGGCGTATTCCCCCGCAAATCTTTCGTCAGCATCAATAATCAATGCCCGGTAGGGAGTGGCAGGCGTACGGAGGGAGAGGCCGTCAAGCGTGTCGTTGAACATTTGGTTGGCTTCTTTTGAATAACCCGGCGTTGTCCTGGCCGAGGAGTGGGATGACGATCCGTTCATCTGCTTCTCATGTTTAACTTTTCCTGGGCTGCCTGACACCGGTAACTCCATGTAATATAATCACATTTACGACATGGCAATGGATTTGCCACCAGTCTGGTGCTGACCTTAATTACACATCGGCCATGATCGTTCGCACTTAAGCGTAAATATCGTTTTAATCGTTTAGGAGGGAATTGAAATGTTTCTTCTTCAGGCGCAAAAAGGCCCTGTTATTCGGGGAAATTCCTGACCGGGACAAGCATCGCAGAATGCAGACTGAGGGCGCTCAAGAAGAGCTCTTTTGATGCAGCGATGCCTTTTCCTGTAGTAGCTCTCTCACTTTTCCCAATAAGATGCCGACACTCAGCGGTTTGGTCAGATAACCACGAATTCCTAGTGCGCCGGCCCTGGTTTCATCAACATCTTCGCTATGACCGGTACATAAAATGATGGGTAATTCCGGACATATGCGAAGCAGCTCTCTTGCCAGTTCTACACCGGTCATATCAGGCATTGTCTGGTCCATCACCACCAGGTCAAAGACTTCAGGGTTATTTTTAAAACACTTCAGGGCCTTAATACTGCTGGTCATGATTGTTACCCGGTAACCCCGGCTGTCCAAAAGCTCTCCGATAAAACCGGCTACCGACTTGTCATCGTCGACGACCAGAATGTGACTATCACCTGCAGATTCATTGTCAGGTACAGACAGTGCGGGTTGTCCCTCAAAAGAGGGCTCAGAAACCATTGGCATAACGGGAAACAGCAGTCTGAATGTGCTTCCTGCACCAGGCGTGGACGCCACATCAATGTGCCCCCTATGATCATGGACAATTCCATGCACAATTGACAGACCCATGCCACTGCCTTTTGCAGGCTCTTTTGTGGAGAAAAACGGGTCGAACATCCGGGCCATGACCCTGGGTTCGATCCCGCTTCCCGTATCTTTTACAACAAGCTCCACGAAGTCACCCTGAACCTGGCTATGACACGAGGAGCATTCCAGATTGACATTCAAAACACGGCGCAGAGCAATATCGACATGCCCGCGACCACCCATTGCATCTCGCGCATTGATACACAGATTTATTACCAGCTGGTGCAACTGCACCGGATCGATTATGACCTCCGGGGTATCGTTTTCAAGATGTACTTTCAGTTCAATACTGGAAGGTAACGTCGACTGCAGCAGCTTTACCGCTTCTTTGACAAGAGGCTCAAGATGGTATGGTCTGGACTCATTACCAGCACCCCGACTGAATGTCAGCATTTGGGCAATCAAGTCCCGGGCACGTTCACCGGCGTGATATGCCTCTTGCAGATATTCAGCAAGCTTGCTTTTCTTATCCGGCACAAAGCGAGCAAGTGCCAGGCCGGTGTAACCGAGGATACTGGCCAGGATATTATTAAAATCGTGCGCAATCCCACCAGTGAGGTGACCAATGGCTTCCATTTTCTGGGCTTGTTGCAACTGACTTTGCAACTTATGCAGTTCCTGCCCGGCCTGTTTACGTGGGGAAATATCTTCTGCAATACCACTCAAACGAACCGGCTTGCCATCTTCATCATAGATAACTGCGCCGCGATCACAAATCCAGTGAATCTCTCCATCAGCGGCAATAATACGATACTCGACTTCAAAGTCTACACACTCACCACGGGCACAAGACAAGAACACATTCTCGATCAAGCCACGATCATCAGGATGAATCATGTTTGTCCACAGGTGTGGATTCTCGTAGAGATTCTGTACCGGTACTCCCCAGATACGCTCGAACGCCGGGCTTATATAGCGTATCTGCTGTGGGCTGATATCCCTGAACCAGAAAACCTGGTTAATGTTTTCAGCAAGCTGACGAAATCGCTCTTCGCTATCGCGTAATGCTTCTTCGGCCTGTCGGCGCTCGGTGATATCAATGGCCGAACCTACATAGCCGGCAAACTCTCCTTCCGGCGAAAGCCAGGGGCGACCGCTATCCAGAACCCATCGGTATTCACCATCAAAACGGCGCAGGCGATACTCTACTGTGAATGCATCACGTGCATCGAAGGCCGAGTTATACACCTCGATGCAGTGCGCATAGTCATCCGGGTGAACACCTTCAGTCCATCCGTACCCGAGCTCCTGTTTCAGAGACCGGCCGGTAAAAGCCAGCCACTGTCGATTAAAATAAATACAAAGCTTGTCCGTACCTGACATCCAGATCAATTCCGGCAAGCTGTCGACCAGCAGGCGAAACTGGTCATCTTCCGTCGGTTTACTCGGCATAATCCTTTGCCCTCGTAAGTTAGGTTCCTGTTGGTAACAACATTGCCATGAGAGCGCCTGCAGCCGGCTATTTTCCTATGCCGATTGCATCCAGAAGCAGCTCCGGGTCAATAGGTTTACCCAGGCATTTTTCAGCACCTGCAGCCAGAATCAGGTCGGTATTTTCCTGGCTGGGATAAGCTGTCATGGCGATAATGCGGATACCCTTCGTCTCCGGTTCGGCTTTTAGCATGCGACAAACCTCAAAGCCATTCATGCCCGGCATCATGAGATCGAGCAATACCACGTGTGCATGGAAAGCCTGAATCTTTCGACCTGCATCAAAACCGTCGTGTGCTATATCGACTGCAATGTCTTCCGAATACCCTGTCAACAGCTCGACGAGATAGCGTGAGAACTGTTCGTCATCATCCACGACAAGAATATGCAGTTTATCCGCAGCGACGGGCTGCAGGGTTAACCCGTGCGCCCGTGCAAACCGGTCGACCTCCTGACGTGTAAAGCGACGATGCCCCCCCGGGGTACTCAGTGCATTGAGCTGCCCCTTCTGGGCCCACTGGCGTACAGTGACCGGAGATACCATAAGCATCTCGGCAACCTCATTAGGCGTCAGATAAGCTTTTATTTTTGCTGGCTGTTTCATTTTTTCTCTGATTCTTCTGCCAACCCCGAACCTGTCAGGCAGTATTTAAGAAATCTCTGATCAATTCAGAATTTACGTCATTGCGATACTCGACCCTAAGGGTGGAGTCCCATAATGAAGCCCGCAGGGTTCTTTAGGTAAAGCGCAGCCATCTCATGCAATGGAATCAGTCTGTTAGCAATTGCCGCGTCACTTCGTTCCTCGCAACGACGAATTAACCAGAGCCCCCTTAAAGCTGAATAGTATCAAAACCTCACTTTAATCGCATTATTCGTCTTAACCCCACACGTAAACAGCCTCGACGCAGTTGCCGGTCCCCTCAAAACGCAGCGACTCGCACAGTTCTTTCAGCAACGGTATGCCACGCCCGGCATACCCGGCATTATCTGACAGGTTCAATTCCGCATTACGAAAAACGGTTCTGTAATCGAAGCCTTCCCCGCTATCCTCGACCCGAATGGTCAGCCGCCCACCCTGACCCTCAGGCAAATGTGCGAGGCCGATTCGCACATAACCTTCATCAATTACAGAAAGCCGTTTCTCTCGCTCGGCATAGTAACTGGAAAAACCCTCTGCCGAATTCTTGGATGCCGAACTCAGTCCCAGCACACCATGATCCAGGGCATTGCTGAACAATTCGGACAACACCGTGTACAGGACTTCCCGTTGAGTACCCGGATGCTGGAGCTCCTGAAATTGTGCAACGGCCAAAGGGACAGGGTCTGTGGTGCGCAGCCCGGAACCATGAAGTTCGAGAGACCACTGCCACAGTGAATTGCCACGATTGCCGCGTGGCTCAGTAGAGATGTTGTTTTTTTCCTGCCCGTTGGCGACAAGCTCTGGCCGACAGGGTATGCTAACCAGCGTTATATCGTCATCTTGCGGACAGTCCTGACAGAAGTCGTCCAGTGCTTCGGTAAGCATACCAAAGACGGCTGCCCCACTACCGCTGCTTTGTACCAGTTGTTCCAGGCGGGTCTGCCCAAACATTTGACCATCCGGGTCACGCGCATCCAGCAGCCCATCCGACAAGAGCAGTATATGGTCATCGATATTGAGTTCCACCCGCTCAGCCTTGAGCTTTTTTTCAAGGCTTCCGGAAATCCCGAGTGGACGATGTACTGACGGCAGGCTCTTCAGCACTGCGCCCTCCTTGCTGACAACCAGTATATCCGGCATACCACCATTCCAGACAGCCGCAGACCGACTTTCAGTATCAACCGTCAGGAAACAGGCCGCCATAAACATATCCACAGGTAACAAGGTTGAGAGCTTGTTGTTGAGCTCTTCAAGGATGTCACTCGCGGCAAATCCCTTTTTAGTCATCGCGCGGAAGACCTCGGACACCGGTAACGCACCTACCGCGGCTGTCAGGCCATGTCCGGTAAAGTCCCCCAGGAGAATATTTAGCTCCCCCGACGGTCTCCATGCCGTTAAAAGCAAATCCCCATTGAATGTGGCGGCGGGGCGCAAAAGCGACTGAATACTGTCCAGCGCAATATTCGGTGCTGCAACCGCATTTGTGAAGATCTGTTCTGCAATCTCCAGTTCCCGCTGCATATAGCCATGCAGGACACTCAGCTCTTTATGCTGCTCGCGGATTTTTCGATGCAGGTCGCGTGTTCGTTCCGCAGCAAGCATTTTGGCTTTAAAGATTTCATGATCGTATGGCTTGGTCAGAAAATCGTCACCACCCACTTCGAGGCATTTGACCAATGCATCCTTATCGGTCAGCGCAGTAAGGAAAATCACTGGAACAAAATGTGCGCCGGCAAGTGATTTAATACGACGGGTTGCCTCATATCCTCCGATGCCAGGCATTAAGACATCCATAAATACAATGTCAGCACCTTCCTTCTCAAACCGTTCTACGCCTTGCTCTCCATCCTCGGCCAGGATAACCCTGAAACCCTCTTTGACCAACAATGCCTTTAGCAACATCCTGTTGGATTGTTTGTCATCTACTACAAGTGCCAGGCCGCGTGTGACTGGCTTTTCCGGGTCAGACAGGGGTGCAGACCTGGACGTAACAGAAGCCGGATATTCAAGCGCACTCATATCGGTGGAAGAATAGTAAACAGATCGTCGAAATGAGCGGTTTTGAGGATTGTCCGGATCTGGCTGGAAGGTTGTTCAATTACCACTTCGATATTGGATTCGTTTGCGTGATCGCGCAGTAGCAGCAACATACCCAGCGCAGAACTGTCCATATATTCCGCATGAGACAGGTTGACAACATAAGAATCCAGATTGTTTGCCTGATGGCGATAGGCATTCCGGAATTCCTGCTGTACGCTGAAGTCAAAACGCCCTTCGATGGAAATCCTGACTCTCTTACTGTCTGATGACAGCTGTGCCTGTATGCTCATAGCAATTCTACTTTCCTGATAATAAGTGCAGCGAGCGATGGGCTGCTGCGGATAAACTGAAAACGGGTGGCCGGGGTATCAAAAAAGCTCCACCTCACCCATATCCATAGATACTTGGCTAACAGCCTTGACACTGTCTTTATCCCAGCTGCAAGTAAATTCCTGAAGGCGTCCGTTCAACTGGTTAATAGATTCCTCTATACCCGATTGTCCGGTTGTTTCCCGGCCGAATTCTCCCATGATGTCAGACAACTCCGTGAGGCGACTAATATGAAGATCAGCTGCACCCAGAGACTGCACCACAATGTCCTCGAATTGAAGCGATTGCACGGCATTTCCTACCGCGCCATCTATACTTTCACTAACCCTGGAAAGGTCTTCAATCCGGTTGGCGAGATAGCGATTAAATATATCGACTTCTTCAAAAGCGTTATCCACCCGTTCTTTAATTTGAATAGTCGAATTCATATCGCGAGCCGCCATCTCACCTACTGTCGATCGCACAGTGGCAATGGCCTCTTTAGCACTCGTAACACATTGCCGGATTTCTTCATTCATATCTGTTGAACGGTGTGACAGCAAACGGACCTCATCCGCAACAACTGCGAATCCCCGTCCCGACTCGCCGGCCCGCGCAGCCTCGATTGCTGCGTTCAGGGCCAGTAAATTTGTTTGGTCGGCAATGGATTGAACA
>JALVCM010000395.1 GCA_027010005.1 Thiohalobacter sp. | reverse complement strand
GCGGTCACCGACGAGATGCTGGCTATCGCTTCGCGTATTCGTCCGGCCGATTGCTGCCTGGTGCCGGAACGGCGTGAAGAGCTCACCACAGAAGGCGGGCTGGATGTCGCGGGGCAGGTCGATCGCATGCAGGATGCCTGCTCACAGCTCGAAGAGGCCGGCGTGCGGGTGTCATTGTTTATCGATGCCGATCCACGCCAGGTGGATGCGGCTAAAGCCGTGGGCGCGCCCTGCATTGAAATACACACCGGGCATTTTGCCGATGCTACCACGCCGGAGGCGGTGGAACAGGAATTCGGGAAAATCCGTGCAGCCGTCCAGCTGGGTGAGGATATCGGTTTGCACGTCAATGCCGGCCATGGCCTGCATTACCACAATGTGCAGCCAATCGCTGCATTGCCCGCCATACGCGAGTTGAACATCGGTCACGCTATCATTGCGCGTGCAGTCTTCACTGGTCTGGGCAATGCGGTGCGGGAAATGAAACAGCTGATGCTGCTGGCGGCCCGGGAGCGCTAAGGAACCTCTGGCCAATTTGTCATTGCGAGGAACGAAGTGACGCGGCAATCTCTAACAGGCTGTTTCCATAGTACGAGATTGCCACGCTTCGCTCGCAATGACGTGAATTCTTATTGAGTCAGAGTTACCCTAACCGAACAGTTGCGGGTTCTGGTGCGAAGACTTGGACGTGTACATCGCCTGGTCCGCGTGCCGCAGCAGGGTCGTCGGGTCACTGCCGTGATCCGGGTAGAGGGCAATTCCGATACTGGCGGAGATGCTGATCTGTTTCCCGAGCACGCTGAAGGGCTGTCGCAGTGCCGTGTTCAGCTTGTTGGCAGCGGCAATGGCATCCTCTGCACTCTTGATCTGTTCCAGTGAAACAATGAACTCATCACCCCCGATTCTCGAGACAGTGTCCGACTGGCGCATGGTGTCGCGCAGCCGTTTTGCAACAGCCTGCAGCAGGCAGTCGCCGGTTTCGTGGCCATAGTGGTCGTTGATGGGTTTGAAATCATCGAGGTCCAGGTAAACCACACCCAGTTTACGCTGGTACCGTTCCGCGCGGGCTATACCTGCACTCAGGCGGTCATTCAACAGGGTGCGGTTGGGCAGGTCGGTAAGTTCATCGTGGCGCGCGGCGTGTGCCAGCTGCTCCTCGGTGCGCAGGCGCTCGCTCACATTGTGTACGACGAGGGTGCACAGGCGTTGCCCGGGCAGGGTGGTTTGCGACAGTGAAACTTCAGCCGGGAAACGCTCCCCGTTTTTGCGCATACAGATAATATTGTCTGTATTAAACCCGATGGGGTTGTCCCGGGTAATGCGCCTCAGGACACTCAGGCGGTGTTTTTCCCGGCTGCGGAAGTCCGGGCACAGGAGATCCTGTACATTGATACCTGCGACTTCCTTCTGCTCATAGCCGAACATCCGCTCGGCACCCTGGTTGAATATGACGATGCGGCATTCCTCATCAATGCAGATAATGCCTTCGTGGGTGATATGCAAAAGGCGGACATAGCGGCCTGCCTGTCGGATCAGCCTTTCGGCGGCGGCATGATCTTCCTTCCCTGTGGAGGATTCTTCCTGATGGACAGCGTGCGGGTTATCTTTATCAATCATCGACTTATCTTTATTGCAGCACTGCCTGCGCAGTGCATGTAAGGCCCGTCTACACTCAGACTAGCATAGTCAGCGGTGAGGGCCAGTGATATTCGGGAAACAGCCGGTCGGGGCAGGATTTCCACTACCCGTAAATGCCCGCTTTCGGCCATAATGCCCGTTTCGTACAGGACTGGCGGACTCCGCCTGACAGGAAGAATTGATGGATTTCCCCACCATAGAGCAGTTTATCGGCGGCACGCCGCTGGTGCAGTTGCAACGCTTGCCGGGTAAAACCGGTAACCGGATTCTGGTCAAGCTGGAAGGGAATAACCCGGCCGGGTCCGTCAAGGACCGGCCCGCGCTGAGTATGATCCGGCACGCCGAGGAGCGTGGTGAGATCAGGCCCGGTGATACGCTCATCGAGGCGACCAGTGGGAATACCGGTATTGCACTGGCCATGGTGGCGGCCACGAAGGGTTATCGGATGGTGTTGATCATGCCGGACAACATGAGTGTGGAACGCCGCCAGGTCATG
>JALVCM010000394.1 GCA_027010005.1 Thiohalobacter sp. | reverse complement strand
ACACACTGCAGTGATCTTCCATGACCCTGGCCAGTTCCCGGCGCAGGCCCGGCACCGACTCGCCCTTGCCCTGCCGGTCCCAGCGTGTCAGGCGCTGCATGGCGGCATCTGTGGCACCTTCCGGTATCGGGCGGTGGTAACGCTGCTCGGCAAGCTGGCCGATGATGTGATTGGCGGCAGCACGCCCGAACACCAGAATATCGAGCAGGGAATTACCGCCCAGGCGGTTCGCACCGTGTACCGATACGCAGGCGCATTCGCCGACCGCGTAAAGACCCGGTACCGGTTCTTCTGCACCCTGCTGTTCCGGTACAACTACCTGTCCGTAACGGTCGGTGGGAATGCCACCCATGGTGTAGTGGGCCGTCGGGAACACCGGGATCGGTGTCTCCGCCGGATCGATGTGCAGGAACGTCATGACGGTATCACGGATACCCGGCAGGCGTTTTTTGACGATATCCGCCCCCAGGTGATCCAGCTTGAGCAAGACGTGGTCCTTGTTGGGTCCGACACCACGCCCCTCACGCACCTCGGTTGCAATGGCGCGGCTGACCACGTCACGGCTGGCCAGGTCTTTGGCATTTGGCGCATAGCGCTCCATGAAGCGCTCACCGTCTGCGTTCAGCAGATACCCGCCCTCGCCGCGGACACCTTCCGTAATCAGCATCCCCTTGCCGGCAATGCCGGTCGGGTGAAACTGGAAGAACTCCATGTCCTGTAACGGAATACCGGCGCGCAGCGCCATACCCATCCCGTCACCGGTATTGACCAGGGCATTGGTATTGGTGCGGAACAACTGGCCGGCACCACCGGTGGCAATCAGTGTCGTCTTGGCTTCAATCAGGATGGGTTCACCACTGGCAATCTCGATCGCCAGTGCACCCAGGAAATAACCGTCCTGGTCCTTGATGAGATCAATCGCGAAGTATTCATCAAAAAAATGGGTCTTTGCACGGATATTCTGCTGATAGAGTGAATGCAGGATGGCATGTCCTGTGCGGTCTGCCGCCGCACAGGTGCGGGCCGCCTGTTCACCACCGAAATTACGACTCTGGCCACCAAAGGCACGCTGGTAGATATGCCCGGTATCCAGCCGGGAAAATGGCACGCCAAAGTGTTCAAGCTCGTAAACAACCCGCGGCGCAGCACGGCACATGTATTCGATGGCATCCTGGTCACCGAGGTAATCGCTGCCCTTGACAGTATCAAACATGTGCCAGTGCCAGTTGTCCGGTACCACGTTGGCCAGTGCGGCGTTGACGCCACCCTGCGCCGCCACAGTATGTGAGCGGGTGGGAAACACCTTGGATACAACCGCCACGCGCGCATCAGCCTGGGAAAGTTGTAATGCAGCACGCAGGCCGCCGCCGCCGGCACCGATGATCAGTGTGTCAAAACTGCGTTTGGGTATGCTGCTCATCGTTTATCCCGGTGGTAGAAGTGCCGCAAGGCTGAGTGCACGCAGTATCCACAACAGACTGACCAGCAACATCAGTGCGGTGCCTGCCATGAATATCAGTCGCAGCCAGGCGATATGAATATAATCAATCAGTACATCGCGCACACCGACCCAGGCGTGCAACAGAACGGCCAGTAAAAACAGGACAGTGGCAATCCCCATCAATGGCTGGCTGATCCAGTTGTGCCATTCGGCATAGTTCCAGTTATCGCCGGTAAAAAACACCATCAGTACCGAAACAACATAGAGCGCAAGATACAGGGCCGTAAAGCGTTGCAGTAGCCAGGCACGCAACCCCTGGGCAGCACGACTCACAGCTGGCTCACCAGGTAGACCAGCACGACCAGCAATGCGCCAAAGTTGACGATCCGGGCCGTCAGGCGCGCTGTGGGTTTATCGACACCGATATCCACATCCAGCAGCAAGTGGCGAATCCCGGCCAGCAGATGATGGCTCAGCGACCACACCATGAACAGGAAGAGCAGCTGGAATGGCGTTGAATGAAGGTACGCCAGAGCCTGCGCGAAGCCCTGCTCACTGTCCAGCGACAGGCCGAACAGCCAGGCAAACAACGGGATGGAAAGAAACATCAGCACACCGGAAATCCGGTGCCCGATAGAGGCGATACCGCCGGGTGGCAGCCTGATGGCCAGCAGATTGAGGAACTTCGGCGCAGCTTTT
>JALVCM010000393.1 GCA_027010005.1 Thiohalobacter sp. | reverse complement strand
TTGCCGTGCATACCTTTCCCGGCAAGCGCCTGACCGGTGAGGGACTGGCACTCCGGCCATCTGACAACACCGAGATGTTGCGTGCACTGTGGCGTGATCCGAACGTCATCAAGGCAACGCGGGTCGATGTGTTGTACGGGGTCACCAACCTGATGGATGTGGCGGCATCGGCACCGGTGGATCACCTGGATCACAGCTTGCTGCTGTATGGTGAACACGATGAAATCATACCGCGTGAACCGACCTGTCACTTTGTAGACCGTTTGCGGGAGTCGGCGGATTCTTCCTCTGTCAGGCTTTACCCGGACGGCTGGCATATGCTGACGCGTGACCTGAAAGCGCAGCGGGTACTGGAGGACATTGCCGACTGGTTACTGTCATCCGGCACACTGTCTTCCGAGCCCGGGTTTGTCGAGGCATTCTGCCGCGGCAGCTGAGCAGGCGTTTATGGATTGACTGAACCTTCCAGCAGGTTGCTGGCGGTTCGTACCATTTTTTTGCGTTCGAATAACAGGCCCAGTCGCGACCCGCCACACTGTCGCCACAGGACAGCAGCGCGCATGGCAGCAAGCAACAGGGCGCGCACCCGGTTGGCAACCAGGCTATCCGAAAGCCGTTCCGGCTGACCGCTGACCATGATCCGGGGCGACAGTGTGCTTACCGTGCCGGTATACAAATCGGCGAGACTGGCGATGACATTGTCGTGCACGATGTCAAAATGTTCCGCCTGGCGTTGCGCACGTTCGATACCGGTGCGCAAACGGTCGAGCAGGTCGGCGCGTTTGCTGAGTTTGCGTTCCAGGTGAAGCAGGGTAACGAGGTAGCGACTGAGTTCGGCATCGGGCCTGCGCTGTTCCGTGACGAGTTGTGTTTTCAGTAAATCCAGGCCGGTACGCAACGGGCCGACGCCGCCAAAGATCTCCATGACCGAATCAGCATCAAGCGCCAGGATGCTGCCAACACTGGCCTGCATGGCCGACAGGTCGCAGGGCCTGCCGCGAGCACTGTCCTGCACCAGCTTCAGTGCCTGCAGGACTGCGGCGAACGCCAGGGTGCGATCGTTGATGTCGTGTTCACTCATTGCTGGATCGTCCCGCCGCCCAGGCAAATTTCGCCCTGGTAAAAAACCACGGCCTGTCCGGGTGCGACGGCACGTTGTGGCGTATCAAACCGGACTTCGCATTGCCTGTCGTCGAGGACGCGTATCTCGCACGCCTGCACCGGCTGTCGATAACGAATACGTGCCTCGCAGCGCAGTGGAATCCCGGGCGCTGTTCCCGCTATCCAGTGCATATCACTGGCAATCAGTGCAGGCTGGAACAGGGCAGGGTGCTGTCTGCCCTGTGCAACAATCAGCCGGTTGTTGTCGATGTCCTTGCCGCACACGTACCAGGGCTCACCGCTGTGGCCGTGCATGCCGCCGATGCCCAGCCCCTGGCGCTGGCCGATGGTGTGAAACATCAGGCCATCGTGCGTGCCGATGATATTGCCTTCGGTATCCACGATGTCACCGGGCTGTGCAGGAATAAAGCGTTCCAGGAACGTTTTGAACTTGCGCTCGCCGATAAAGCAGATACCGGTGCTGTCCTTCTTGGCATAATTCGGAAAGCCTTCACGTTCCGCCATGGCGCGGACTTCCGGTTTATGCAGTTCACCCAGCGGGAACAGGCTGTGGTTCAGTGCACGCTGGCCGAGCCGGTAAAGGAAATAACTCTGGTCCTTGTCCGGGTCGAGGCCCTTGAGCAGTTGGCGTTTGTCTGTTTCACCGGTGACCCGCGCATAGTGTCCGGTGGCAATCCAGTCGGCGCCAAGGTCCAGTGCATAATCGAGAAAGGCACGAAACTTGATTTCCTGGTTACACAGAATGTCCGGGTTGGGGGTACGGCCGGCCCGGTATTCGGCCAGAAAATATTCAAATACACGGTCCCAGTATTCACTGGAGAAACTGATGGTGCGCAGCGTTATCCCAAGCCGGTCAGCGACAGCGCGTGCATCGATGAGGTCCTGTTCCGCCGGACAATGGCCTGCCACGTCGTCTTCATCCCAGTTCTTCATGAACAGGGCCTCGACCTCGTAGCCCTGTTGCAGGAGCAGGTATGCGGCGACAGCAGAGTCCACACCACCGGACAGGCCGACGATC
>JALVCM010000392.1 GCA_027010005.1 Thiohalobacter sp. | reverse complement strand
TATGGCCGTTGCCGTGTTGCTGGGCGCCTGGGAGTGGGGGGCATTGATCCCCTTGCACGGCCTGCCGGCGCGTGTTGCATTTGTCGGGGTGGCGCTGGCATGTGTGATCGTGACCTGGCAGTTTGCCCAGAGTGAACTGCTGGTGAACAGCGTGCTGTGGGGCGCCATGGGCGGCTGGATACTGATGCTGTTCTGGATCACCACGCCGGCACTCGGTCGCACAGAAACCGCCTTTCATGCTGCGTTGAAGTTCTGTCTTGGTATCGCCGTGCTGGTCAGTACCTGGCTGGCGCTGGTGGTGCTACACAGCCGCCCGGATGAAGGGCCGCGCTGGGTGGTGTTTCTGCTGTTTCTTATCTGGTTTGCCGACAGCGGCGCCTATTTTGCCGGACGACAATGGGGCAAGACTAAACTGGCACCTGAAGTCAGTCCGGGCAAGACCTGGGAAGGTGTGATGGGTGCGTTGACAGTCTGTACCCTGTTTGCCTTTGGTTTCGGTCGTTATATCGGCCTGCAGGGCGCCATGCTGGCGAGCTTTACCCTGGTTTGCCTGGTAACGGTTTTGTTTTCCATTGCCGGTGACCTGCTGGAGAGCCTGCTTAAACGTCACCACGGTGTGAAAGACTCCGGAACACTGATTCCCGGGCATGGTGGCGTGCTGGACCGTATCGACAGTCTGCTGGCAGCCGCGCCGGTATTTGTGTTTGGCCTGAGATGGATTGCGCTGTGAAAACACAGGGAATTACCATACTGGGTGCAACAGGCTCTATTGGCGTCAGTACGCTGGATGTCATCCAGCGAAATCCTGATCGTTACCATGTTGTTGCATTGACGGCCAACCGTGACGTTGAGGGTTTACTGCAACAGTGTATCGAACACCGGCCGCGCTATGCCGTGATGGCCGATGCAGATGCTGCCGGACAATTACAACAGCGCCTTCGTGATGCTGCCCCGGATGTCGAAGTGCTTGCCGGGCAGGAAGGTCTGCAGCGTGTCGCCAGCCTTGACGAAGTGGATTGTGTCATGGCGGCCATTGTCGGTGCCGCCGGGTTGATGCCTGCACTGGAAGCCGCGCGCTCCGGCAAGCGTATCCTGCTTGCCAACAAGGAAGCGCTGGTGATGTCCGGTGCCCTGTTCATGCAACAGGTGCGGGAAGGTGGTGCGGTACTGTTGCCGGTGGACAGCGAGCACAACGCCATTTTCCAGTGCATGCCGCCGTCTTTTGTACCGGGCTCAGGGCACCCGGGTGGCGTCAGCAACATATTACTCACTGCATCCGGCGGGCCGTTCCGGACCACACCGGTTGAAAAGCTGTCGGGTATTACCCCTGAACAGGCCTGCGCACATCCCAACTGGGACATGGGCCGCAAGATTTCAGTCGATTCCGCCACCATGATGAACAAGGGCCTGGAAGTGATCGAGGCCTGCTGGTTGTTCTCGACCGATGCGGCGCAGGTCCAGGTCGTCATACATCCGCAAAGTGTGATTCATTCCATGGTGCAGTATCGCGATGGCTCGGTGCTGGCGCAGCTCGGTAACCCGGATATGCGTACACCGATTGCACATTGCATGGCCTGGCCGGAACGTATCGATGCCGGTGTGCAGCCACTGGATATCGTGGCCGTCGGTCGACTGGATTTTGAAGCCCCCGACCTGGAACGTTTCCCCTGTTTACGTCTGGCACAGGAAGCCTGGCAGGCCGGCGGTACTGCTTCGGCCGTGTTGAATGCCGCCAACGAGATTGCCGTCGAGGCTTTTCTTGACCACCGGCTGGCGTTTACGGCGATCCCCGGTGTGATCGAGGCAACGCTGTCCCATATCACTGTACGCGAGGCCACCTCGCTCGAGGTCATTCTCGATGCCGATCACCAGGCGCGGGTGTTTGCAGACGGGCTGGTCAGGGGTACGTCGTCGCTGGGGGAACTGGCATGAGCACACTGCCGGGTATGATACTGGCCTTCATTGCGGCAATCAGTGTGCTGGTGGCCGTGCACGAGTTCGGGCATTTCTGGGTAGCCAGGAAACTGGGCGTCAAGGTGTTGAGATTTTCCATCGGTTTTGGCAACCCCCTGTGGCGAACGCATTTTGGTAAAGACAACACCGAGTTTGTGGTGGCAGCACTGCCGCTGGGCGGTTATGTC
>JALVCM010000391.1 GCA_027010005.1 Thiohalobacter sp. | reverse complement strand
CTCTCACCCGCTCGTCGATATTAATATCGACGAGCGGGTGAGAGTGATCAGTGACCTCAACTTTGCCATTGATCGCGCCTTCCGCGAGGCCGGTATCGAGATACCATTCCCGCAGCGAGACCTGCACATGCGCAGTTGGGATACCGATAATGGCCCCCCCGGCTGAAGCGGGCCAGGTGCGCAATCGGCCACTTTATCGATGGTTTCCCGGCATACCGGTGATGCCGCTTGTCAAGTCTTGAAACCCTGTCCACAAAGCCCGACACTGCGCGTATGAACCCCGGCTTTGTCCACCTCCATCTGCACACAGAATACTCGCTGGTCGACGGCGTGGTGCGCATCAAGCCGCTGGTCAATGCCGTGGCGGAAGCCGGTATGCCGGCCGTGGCGGTTACCGACCAGAGCAACCTGTTTGCCATGGTGAAATTTTACCGTGCTGCGCTGGCAGCCGGGGTCAAACCGCTTATTGGTGTGGATATCCGGGTCCGCGATCCCGAACAGCCCGCGCAGCCGTTCCGGCTGGTGCTGCTGTGCAAGAACAGAACCGGTTACCGGCACCTGACCGAGCTGGTGTCGCGCAGTTACCTGGAAGGCCAGCACCAGTCGGTGCCCATGATCGACATGGACTGGCTGCCCGGTTCCACCGAAGGCCTGATTGCCCTGTCGGGCGGACGCGAGGGCGATATCGGCAGTGCAATCCTGTCCGGTAACCCGGAGCAGGCCGAGCAGCGTCTGCAGCGCTGGCTGGAACTGTTCCCCGATCATTTCTACCTTGAGCTGCAACGCACCGGCCGGGAAGGGGAGGAGGACTATCTGCATGCCGCCGTACAACTGGCTGAGCGCCACGATGTTCCGGTTGTCGCCACCAATGATGTACATTTCCTCAAGCCGGAGGAGTTCGACGCCCATGAAGTCCGGGTGTGCATTCATGATGGCCGCACCCTGGATGACCAGCGCCGCGTAAAACGTCATTCCGACCAGCAATACCTGCGTACCCCGGCGGAAATGCAGGAACTGTTTTCCGACCTTCCCGAAGCCCTGCAGAATACAGTCGAGATAGCCCGGCGCTGCACCCTGGAACTGACACTGGGCAAGAACTACCTGCCGGATTTCCCGGTGCCGGACGGCATGACCATGGACGAGTATTTCCGTGCCGAGGCGCATGCTGGCCTGGAGCAGCGCCTGGCCTTCCTGTTCGATACCGAAGCAGAAGACTTTGCGGAAAAGCGCAAGCCCTACGACGAGCGCCTGGACATCGAACTGGACGTTATCATTTCGATGGGTTTTCCCGGCTACTTTCTTATTGTTGCCGACTTCATCCGCTGGGCCAAACAGAACGGGGTGCCGGTTGGGCCGGGGCGTGGTTCCGGCGCCGGTTCACTGGTGGCCTATGCGTTGACCATTACCGATCTCGACCCGCTCAGATATGAACTGCTGTTCGAACGCTTCCTGAACCCGGAACGTGTCTCCATGCCTGATTTCGATGTCGACTTCTGCATGGAAGGCCGTGACCGGGTCATCGATTACGTGGCCCGGCACTACGGACGGGAAAAGGTCTCGCAGATCATCACCTATGGCTCCATGGCAGCCAAGGCAGTGGTGCGCGATGTCGGGCGCGTACTGGGGCACCCGTACGGTTTTGTCGATCGTATTGCCAAGCTGATCCCGTTCGAGATCGGCATAACACTGGAAAAAGCGCTGCAGCAGGAACAGGCGCTGGCGGATTTGTATAAAGAGGACGAAGAGGTCAGCGAGCTGATCGACATGGCGCGCTCGCTGGAAGGTCTGAAACGCAACGCCGGCAAACACGCCGGTGGTGTCGTGATCTCACCGACCAAGCTCACCGATTTCACACCGGTCTATTGTGAGCAGGGTGGTATCAATGTCGTCAGCCAGTTCGACAAGGACGATGTGGAAGCCGTCGGGCTGGTGAAGTTCGACTTCCTTGGCCTGCGTACCCTGACCATTATCGACTGGGCCTTGCAGACGGTGAACAAGCAACGTGCCGAGCAGGGGGAAGGCCCGCTGGATATCGTTTCCATCCCGCTCGATGACGAGAAGTCCTTCAAGCTGCTCAAAGCCTACCAGACCACCGCGGTGTTCCAGCTCGAATCCCGTGGTATGAAAGACCTCATCAAGCGCCTGCAGCCGGACAGCT
>JALVCM010000390.1 GCA_027010005.1 Thiohalobacter sp. | reverse complement strand
CCACCAGGCCAGTATATCCACCTGCTCCGGCGGTCGGTCGTGATACTGTACCTGGGTAACCTGGCGGGCACCCTGCCGGATCGCTGTGCCGACACAGTCCTGCCCCGTATCACCACCACCGATGACGACAACCTCTTTGCCTTGTGCATCGATACGTTGTCCGGCTTCGATCGCATCACCGGCAATACACCGGTTCTGCTGTGTCAGGTAGGGCATTGCATAATGAATACCCTTCAGGGTATGGCCCGGTACCCTGACTTTGCGGGGCTGTCCGGCACCACAGGCCAGCACCACGGCATCAAAGCGTTGACGAAGCCGGTCTGCTGCCAGGTCGGTGCCGACCTGTACCCCTGCCCTGAACACCACACCTTCGGCTTCAAGCTGGGCGAGCCGCCGGTCCAGCACGGTTTTCTGCAAACGAAAATCGGGAATACCGTAACGCAACAACCCACCCGGCCGGTCCGATTTTTCAAACACCGTAACGTGATAACCGACACGCGCCAGCATCTGCGCACAGGCAAGTCCTGCCGGGCCGGAACCAACCACCCCGACCCGTTCATGGCGTTTGTGCCGGGCCGGGTGCGGCTGCACCCAGCCTTCCTGCCAGGCCCGTTCGGCAACGGCCAGTTCGATTGACTTGATCGTGACCGGTGAACCGGACAGTGTCAGTGTGCAGGCATCCTCGCAGGGCGCCGGGCAAAGCCGACCGGTCAGTTCGGGAAAATTGTTGGTGGAATCGAGTTGTCGCCAGGCGTGATACCAGTCGCGACGGGACACCAGTGCATTCCACTCCGGGATCAGGTTATGCACGGGACAGTATGCATGGCAATACGGTGTGCCACAGTCCATACAGCGGCTGGCCTGGCGCACAAGCTGCCCGCTGTGCATCGGCTGCACATATTCGTGCCAGTGCCTTACCCGCTGTGAAACCGGCTCCTTGCGTGGTGCCTCACGCGGGTAGCGCAGAAAACCATAGGGATCGTCCATCATATCGCTGCCCGGCTGACCTGATTAAAAGTCTAGCCAGCAAGCTGCGGCCGATGGGTAAATGTTTCACAGATCCAGAGGTTATTAGCAAGGCACCTTTGATGATTTTGTCATTGCGAGCGTAGCGCGGCAATCTCTTGAAGCGAGTGCCAGCCTGACGGAGATTGCCGTGCTACGCTCGCAATGACGAACTAGTCAGCGGCTTCCCAGGTATGGATTTCGTTCTGTTCTGACTGTATCAGGCGTACCTTTTGCGCACGCTGCAGTTTCTTGATGGCTGCCTCGCGACGGCTCGCACTGCTGCGGTCATGCCCGCCCTCAAGGTACACCAGTTGCTGCGGCTGACGGCCGCGGAAATAACGCGCACCACGCTGGCCGCCGTGTTCCTGCATGCGCCGCTCCACGTCATTGCTGATGCCGGTGTACAGTGAATTGTCACTGCACAGGATCATGTAGACCTGCCAGTCGCTCACGGCTTGTCCGGTACCAGTGATTCACCACACTGGCGACAACGGTACTGCGCTGCACCTCGTTGCACACGGTTATGGCGGCAACTGGTCAGCTGGTGTGTCTGGCACGCACAGTGGTAGGGATGGCGGCGTTGTCGACGTACCGGCAGCCCGGTCAGGTCATAGCGTGCCGTCACACGCGGCTCGGCGCCGAGCGCACGCATCACTGACTGCCATTCCTCGCCATGTGCACGTACACGGCGCAGCCCCCACAGCTGGTCGACCACAAAGTGGGCAACCTCGTGCGGCACCGTCTCGTTGAGGTTGTCCTCATAGTAACGCGCGAAAATCCACGGGTTGTAACGAATCGCAACCTTGCCGCGCAACACACGGTATTGTCCGGCTGCGCAGCCGGACAGGTCGAACCGGACCGCTGGCATAACGAATTCCCGCCCGAACAGACCCGCTGCACGTACGATACAGTCCTGTGTAGCGTGACGGACCTGCGCCTGTTGCGGTGTATTGAGCAGCTCCAATGACATAGCAGACATCATAACCAAAAACTGCCGTGACGGGGATCCGGAATATTGTTACACCTGTATACTGTGGCGCATGGGACGCTACCGGCCACCACAGCCAAAATCATCGTTATACATCACCCGTGCCGGCTATGACCGCCTGCAGCAGGAACTCACTGATATCTGGAAACGCCGTACCGGAGTGACCAAAGC
>JALVCM010000389.1 GCA_027010005.1 Thiohalobacter sp. | reverse complement strand
CGCAGGGTCAATATCCTTAAGGTATTCATCCGGTAAAAAGCGGCGCACCGCAACGGGTGTACCGGAAACATCGGAAAAGGCAACTTCAAAAACCGGGTAACGTTGCACAAAGTCTGCGCGATTGATGAACGTTGCATTCACCAGCAACGCATCATTGACGTTGGGATGGTTACGGATTTCACGTTCAACGATTTCCAGCTTTGCAGTTTCATGACGGAGTGGCAGGTCACAACCCAGCACAGCACATGCCGTATCAAGATACGGCCGCAAGGCCGGTACAGCCGATAAGCGGTAGCGTTCCAGCCAGACATACTGGCCCAGCAGTAATACGGTCAGAAGCAGCGCTGCGGCAATGGCGCCCCAGGACGTGCGCGTCGCGGACGTGCCGGTATCAAACAACAGGGCGGCCGCATGTGCTTCATCAGGGTGTTCCGGGGGGCTCGTGACAGGCACAAACTCGCCCGCTGCCGGCGCCGCATAGGTATCCAGATCAACCCCGGTGCCTGCCCCCATTGTCTCGATTGCAATATCGACAAGATCGGTTACTTGCTCCTGCGGAGGAGAAACCGGCTGGTCTGTCTGGTCCTGTTCAGCGGATGGCTCGACAAACTCATCGTGTTCGTGATCCACGACCGGCATCCCCGAATCCTGTTCACCCGCATCGGACTCAACAGGCAAGGCTTCCACCGGTTCTTCTACACCGGTTGCCGGCACTTCATCCAGGGCCCGGCCTACCAGATCATCGATTTCCTGGCTGACCGCGTGCAGTTGCTGTTCGGCAAACGCCAGCGCCTGCTGTGGTTCGTCGAACAGTGCACTGGTGGCTTCAAAAACAGTATCACAATTTCCGCAACGCACCTGGCCGCCAGCCATGCGCAGCTGGGCCGCAGTGACAGGGTAAACAGTTTTACAGGCGGGACACGCGACATACATGCTATTAACAGACCACAGGACGGGGGCGGTGGTCAAATTCTTTCACCCTGCAGGCGTACCCAACCGTCTTTTTCAACCGTATCGGACAGTTGAAACCAGGGCACATAGGCCTCGCGCACCGCATCAGCCTGGTCGGCAAGTATCCCGGACAACACAATGCTTCCCCCGGACCGAACCCGTCCCGCCAGCTCGGGGGCCAGTTTGATGAGCGGGTTGGCGAGGATGTTGGCAAGCAACAGGTCAAAGGTACGTTCGCGAAGCGCGGCCGGGAACAGGGTGTGCAAGCGGGCTTCAACATTATTGCGCACGGCATTATCACGGGTCGACAGGAGCGCCTGCTCGTCGATGTCGACCGCCCACAGTTCAGCCGCCCCCAGCTTCAATGCGGCAACTGCGAGGATGCCGGAACCACTACCGTAATCGAGTACCACCTGGTCCCGCGGCGGATTGGCGTCCAGCCATTCCAGGCAAAGTGCGGTAGTGGCATGCGTGCCGGTACCAAACGCCAGCCCCGGATCAAGATCGACGATGACGGGGTTTTCACCGTGCGGCGGCAACTTGCCCGCCGGACAGACCCACAGGCGCTCGCCGAACTGCATGGGATGGAACTGATCGAGCCAGACACGCTCCCAGTCCTGGTCTTCCAGCAGGCTTGTGCTCAAACGTTTCTGCGCCGCCGCCCCGAAGTCCTGGCGTAATTGTGCAGCCAGTGCTTCGGCATCGGTGTCGGCTTCAAACATGGCGGTCAGGCGCGTAGCAGACCACAGGGGTGTGGTCCCGGGCTCCGGCTCGAACAGGGGCTGGTCAGCCGCATCGACCAGCGTCACCGACACCGCGCCGTGCTGCTCGAACCAGTCACTGAGCGTTTCAGCGTCGAGGTCGCCGGCTTCGAGAGTGAGTTGTAGCCAGGGCATGATTATTGGGAGATTGCTTCGCTGCGCTCTTGATGAACTTACTCCGTCATTCCGGCGCAGGCCGGAATCCAGGTGGCTTAACCAGACCTTATGGATTCCGGCCTGTAGTTCAAGGGGTCAGAGTACTTGAAATTCAAGAATTTCAAGTACTCTGACCCCTTGAAAAATTACAGACCGAGCTTCTTCTCCAGGTAGTGGATATCGGTACCACCGGCCAGGAAGGCTGCATCGCTGCAGATATCCTGGTGCAACGGGATATTGGTCTTGATGCCGTCGATCACGATTTCCGCCAGTGCGCCACGCATACGCGCCATGGCCGA
>JALVCM010000388.1 GCA_027010005.1 Thiohalobacter sp. | reverse complement strand
GGCTGCCCACGGGTTATGCATGGCGCCGTGGCGACTGGCCGTCCACAACAACAGGGCCAGCGGTATCAGGGCCCAGAACCATTGCGGGTGCAGGAAATGAAATAACTCAGGCATGATGCACCCCCACCGGTCTGAGCTTCTGCAGCAAGCCGAACTGGCCCAGTACCATCAACAGGCTGATGAGTAACGCGGCTGCCAGTGGCCAGACATATAACTCATGCCGGGGGCGGAATACTTCCTCGTCCTGGCTGGCCGGTTCAAGTTTATCGAGCAGTTGATACACCACTTCAAGGCCCCGGGTATCACGTGCACGGAAGTAACGCCCACCGGTTTTGCTTGCAATAGCCCTGAGCGTATCTTCATCGAGTTCGGTGTTGGCAATACGCTGGCGGCCAAACAGCCCCTGCACCACCATCTCATCGGCGCCAACGCCGATAGTGTAGATTTTTACACCTTGCTGCGCCGCAATGTCCGCCGCCTTGAGCGGGGCGATGCTGCCTGCCGTATTGGCGCCATCGGTCAGCAGGATCAGTACACGGTTTCCTTCCGGCTGTTCACGCAGACGCTTGATGGCCAGCCCGATTGCATCACCAATTGCGGTACGCTGGCCGGCCAGGCCGATTGCCGCTTCCATCAACTGGGTCTTGACGGTCTTGCGGTCAAAGGTCAGGGGGGTTTGCAGGTAGGCCTGGTCACCGAACAGGATCAGGCCGATCCGGTCACCCTTGCGTCGTTCGATAAAGTCACTGGCGACACGCTTGACGGCAGCCAGCCGCGAGGTCACACGCCCTCCCGTAATCATGTCTTCGGTTTCCATACTGCCGGAAATGTCCACTGCCAGCAGCAGGTCACGGCCGGTGATTGGCAGGTGTACGGGTTCGCCCAGGTACTGCGGCCGCGCCGCGGCAATTACCAGCAACACCCAGGCCAGCGTCGCCAGCAGCAGGCGTACCCGCGAGGGTGCAGACTGCCTCACCACGGCGGAAGCACTCAGGGCCGCATAAAACGGCAGCCGTAACGCCGCACCGGTATTTTCCGCTGCACGCGGCATCAACCAGGCGACCAGCAGCGGTAGTGGCAAGGCAGCGAAGGCCCAGGGCCAGACAAACTCAATGTTCATGTGCTGTCTCCGGTGACCTGTCGTATCCAGCGTCGTGCCAGTGTCAGTAACGGTTCAACGGGAACCTCATCCGGTTCCGGCCGATACGCTGCATCGATAAGCCGCTGACCGATACCCCGTGAGAATTCCTCACTTCCCCCGGTTTGATCGAGAAACTGTAACCAGGCTTCACCCGTCAGGGACGCCACGCGGTGTCGGTCAAAATGCTGCAATGCGATACGTCGCAACAGGGTCGACAGGCCGGTAGCAAAGGCAGCCGGGTCGTCACCTGCCAGTGCCGCCAGGCGATCCAGTTCCGCTTCAACCAGTTGCCACTCACGATGGTGCCGGTAGCGACGATACAGCCACATACCGACAACGAGCAGCAGGGCAAGCAGCAATACAGCCAGCAGCCACCAGCCAGGGGCGGGTGGCCAGAAAGACGGTGCAGGCGCGGCATGGATATCGCGCAGGTCCAGGGCTGGCGTTGCAGCGTTCATGCAGCACTCTCCCCGACCCGTACTGTGGTCATGCCTGAATTTGCCAGCCCGTTGCGCAGGCATTCAGCGACATCATCCGTCGTACTGATACGTATCAGGGGCACTGCACTCTGCTGCATCAGATCGCGTACTGCATGGTGATGCTGCGCAAAATAGCGGGCATAACGTTCGCGCTGCTCATGCAGGCTGACATCCAGAACCGAGCGCTGTTTACCATTGGTCACAGGATAACGGCCCGGCGGTGGCGGCTCGGTTTCAAGCACATCATAAATCTGGCAGGCGACCACATCATTGTGCTTGCGCAGTTCCTTGAGATGCCGTTGCGTGTCGTCATTGATTGCGTAGAAGTCGCTCAGGACAAACACTAGGCTGCCGGGACGGGCCACGCGGCGCAGGCGCTGTAATGCCTCATTGAGATGATTATCACCGGCATCGACCGGTACCCTGCCGCGGGCCGGGTCCGTCGCCTGCACCAGTGCGCGAATCAGACGCAGCACACCACGCTGGCCGCCCATCGGGCGCAACTCGTTATGACCGCCATTAAACAACAAGGCACCGCAGCGGTCGCCA
>JALVCM010000387.1 GCA_027010005.1 Thiohalobacter sp. | reverse complement strand
ACCCTGGTGGAATATGCACAAAGACACGGTGCGGATGGTGTCTTTATTACCGGCTGTCGCACCGGTGACTGCTACTTCCGTCTGGGTAATGCCTGGCTGGATCAGCGTTTTGAAGGCAGGCGCAAACCGGTACTTCGGAAACGCGCAAAACGTGATCGCATCATGGTATACCGGGCGGCTGAAACCGATATCACCAGGCTGCGCCGCAGGCTTGCCGAATTCCAGCATGACATTGCCGCACTGAAACAGGACGAAGTTGTTTCCAGGGCCGACCGGGAGCAGGAGGTGAATGATGTCTAGTGTCATCCTGCGTTACCCCTTGCAGGTACTGAACTATGCCCTGTTCATGCTGCTGGTATGGTACTTCTCCGCCGCACCGGCTTTTACACAACTGCAGCCGGACCAGGCGGTGATTACCGTGGCGTTTGCCCACGCAGGTGAGCGTCTGGAAGAATGCCACCAGCTGTCGCAGGAGGAACTGGCCAGGCTGCCACCCAATATGCGCGCTCCCATGGACTGTCCCCGTGAGCGTTCGCCTGTCACGGTCCAGCTGCTACTGGACGGCAAGCCGTTGCTCGAGGAAGTTGCCCGCGCACCGGGCCTTTACCATGACCTGGGCGTCGATATTTATCGTAGCGCCAAGGTGCCTGCAGGAACGCACACCCTGACCGTGCAAATGGATGACAATGTGCGTGTACCAGGTCCCAGCTACACGCACCAGGAAACAGTAATCCTGAAACCGGCGCAGCTCCTGGTAGTTGATTTCAACTCCGAAACCGGGGCGTTCGTCATTCAGTGATCCGGCCCGTTATTGTGGAAGAACCGTGATGGCCTGCCCGGAAGGGGCTGGAACAGACTGGAATTTCTGGATCAGGTTAAAGAGTGATACAGACAATACAAGGATAATTACGAAAAATACCAGTGAACGGTTTTCAAGGCGTTCACCGCGCCACTTCTCGATCTGGTTGAGAATCCAGTCTGAAACCAGATAAAGAAATATGGCTGCAACCGTGTAATAAAGCATTTCCATCATCAATACCTGTTGCAAGTCGGAGTATTTGAATAAAGGATACCACAATGTCAAAAACACAAAACAGCCGACAAGGGCCGATCGGGTGATAGCAAAATATATTCATATTTCCAGCGTGATCATTACTTTCATGCTGTTTTTTATCCGTGGTATATGGATGATCATTGACTCAGACCTTTTACGGCGCAAGTGGACCAGGCGGATACCCCCGGTGATCGATACAATACTGCTTGCAAGTGCAATCGTTCTGTCTGTCAGCATCCGGCAATACCCCTTTGTGCATGACTGGTTGACGGCCAAGGTCATTGCCCTGTTGCTCTATATCGGTCTTGGCTTACTGGCATTGACATATGGCAGGTCAAAAACCATCCGGACAGGTGCATGGGTTATTGCCCAGCTGTGCTTTTTTTATATCGTTGCAGTGGCGACTACCAAAAACCCTGCGGTGCTGTCGTGAAGAAGATTCTCCACCTTGTTAGTACCCTGACGCTTTGCATCCTGCTCCTTGCCTGTGGAAACCCGAATCAGCGGCTTGATGAATATGTGTTCTACGACGGGCCACAGTTCAGACTGAAAGTTGTACGTTTTTACCGCAATATCCCGTTCGACAAACTGGGTGAACATGCCGTTGTGATGTGCCAGTCGGAAAATACGGCGGAGTTTCCGGCGCCTGACCCAGAGGACGCCGGATGGCGCATACTGGGGTCGGAGGACGTGCAGGGCAGTAATACAGCAAAGGAAGCCGCTCTCGGGGTGAAGGACGATTATGAGGTGTTAGACGATCACACGCTGATCGGGAAAATGAAGGTTTTCAATATCAGCTTTGATGCCTGTGGACATTTTGTCAACTGGGACCCCAGTCGTTTGCCACAGGCCATGCTCAACCCGCGGGAGAAGCCGGATTCCTGTGCCCCCAATGGTCCGGCTGACTGCCGCTACTACGATTTCGAGGATGATCGTACGCCTCACTATGAGCAGATTCGTGTAGCCGGCAAGGGGCGAGTCAGTTTCACGGTCAGTTCGCCAACTTTCAGGGGCGTTGAACGACTAGGTGTTCAAACCCGGAATAATGGCGACGTGTGGCATGTAGAAACTGCAGGGGCTGACAGGCAGGTACCGGAAGTGGATGTTATCCGTTC
>JALVCM010000386.1 GCA_027010005.1 Thiohalobacter sp. | reverse complement strand
TCAGTGACTACGCCATCAACCGGCGCCAGTGGGATGACCAGCAGGCCGACGCCGACGAGGCACACAATGAAAAATAGGATCATTCGTGTTGCGGTCTTTCTGGCCATTGTCGTGGGGATAACGCTGGCGGTGCTCTACCGCGAACAATTCGATGTTGCCACGCTGGAGCAATCAGTGGCTGATGCCGGTGTGTGGGGGCCGTTATTGTTCATGCTCATCTACGCCGTGGGCACGATTCTTTTCCTGCCCGGTTCAGTACTGACCCTGGCGGGGGGCGCCCTGTTCGGGCCGGTGTGGGGTACGTTCTATAACCTGACCGGCGCTACGCTGGGCGCGGCGGTGGCCTTCCTTGCCGCGCGTTACCTGGCCTCGGCGTGGGTGGAGCAGAAGTCGGGCAAGCGCGTGCGCCAGCTCCAGGAAGGTGTCGAGGGCGAAGGCTGGCGTTTTATCGCCTTCGTGCGTCTGGTGCCGCTGTTCCCCTTCAACCTGCTCAACTATGCGCTTGGTCTGACGCGCATCCGTTTCTGGGAGTATGTCATTGCTTCGTGGATCTTCATGCTGCCCGGGGCGATTGCCTACACGTATCTTGGCTATGTGGGTCGTGAGGCGGTGGCCGGTGACGCGGATGTAAATCGCATGATCCAGCTTGGCACCATTGCCTTTGCCCTGCTTGGTGTGGTGGCTTTCATTCCCCGCCTCGTCGCGCGTCTGCGCCGTGGGCCCATGCTGGAGGTGGCGGATCTCAAGCAGTATCTGGACAACAAGCGCGATATGCTGGTGCTGGACGTGCGTGACATCGACGAGTTCTTTGGTGAGCAGGGCCATCTTGCCGGGGTGAAGCACATTCCCCTCAGGGAACTGGCAGGACGCACCACCGAACTGGCGGATTACGTGGAAAAACCGGTGGCCATCATCTGTCGCACTGACAGGCGTTCGGCAAAGGCAGCGCAGATCCTGACCCGCCTGGGATTTGCCGATGTGCATATCGTTCGCGGCGGCATGATGGCCTGGCATGCGGCCGGTTACCCGGTGGAAACAAGCCACTGAGAAAATCATCTATTCAGTAAACCAGACAGAGGCAGGGGAACATGAGTACAGGACGAAGAATCACCCTGCTGGTAGCGATTGTCCTGTTAGTGTTCCTGGCATGGCGGTTCATACGACCGATGAATATCTTCGTGGTCGAGGACCGCTTCGCGTGGCCGGTGGATACCAGCGCAGTGCCTGCCGTACTGGGTGATCTGCGTGCCGCGCAATGTGGTGCCTGCCACCAGGAATTCTATAAGGAATGGCAGACCACCATTCACAGCCAGGCGTGGACCGATCCCTATTTTCAGGCCGACTGGCAGTTCGACGATCGCCAGCATATCTGCCGCCTGTGCCACACGCCACTGGATCGCCAGCAGCCGCACAAGGTGCTCGATTACCGTGATCGCGCCAAATGGCAACCCATCATGGAGGACAATCCCGATTTCGATGCGCAGTTGCAGCACGAGGGTGTTACCTGCGCGGCCTGTCATTTCCGTGACGGCAGGATTGTCGGTGTGCTTGGTGATACCGATGCGCCGCATCCGGTGAAGCAACTGACCTCGGCCAACGAGGTGTGTGTGCGCTGCCATGTGGTCAACGGTGACAGCTGGGATACCTTCTTTCGTTTCCCGCCCTGTGGCACGGTGGCGGAGATCCGGGAGACTGCCGGCAGCGAGCCGGTGTCAGGCGAACTGAGCGTGACTGATATCGCCGCGCTCGGTTGTGTTGATTGCCACATGCCCGCAGTGGAACGCCCCCTGGTGGCAGGCGGCCCGGTACGCAAGGCCCGTCGCCACCTGTGGCGTGGGGGACACGACCCGGCAATGGTGAAAAAGGCATTGACGGTGGAATTTGTTGAGCGAACGTTGTCAAACACGGAGATGCGTACTTTTGTTCTCAATATTGCCAACACCGGTGCGGCGCACTATGTGCCTACCGGTACGCCTGATCGCCATTTTTCTATCCAGTTGCGCGCGGTGAGCGCACTGGGAGAAACCATCGAAGAGGAAGATATTCTGCTAAAGCGCCACGTCATGTGGCGACCGTTCATCGTTGACCTGTGGGATACACGTCTGCCGCGTGGTGAACAACGCAGCTATACCCTTGCGGTGCCCCGTGACAGCGGTGCCATGGCGGTCGAA
>JALVCM010000385.1 GCA_027010005.1 Thiohalobacter sp. | reverse complement strand
GAGGAGTATGGTTAATATCAAGCGTTTGTTTTCAATGTTCATACTGGTCGGGGTTGCGCTGTTGCCGTTGTCCGGGGCAGTCCAGGCCGCCGAGAAGTTCAAGCCATTTGTTCTGGCATTCAAGGGTCCGGCGGATTTTGATGCCAAGGTCAATGAAACACGTGACAAGCTGAAGGCCGAAGGTTTCCGCATCCTCGGCGAATACTCACCATACGAGGGAACGCATGTCGACAAGGCCCACGTTATCGTTGTCACCAACGATGAGCTGATCAAGGCAGCGGGTATGTCCAAAATGGGTGGTTTTGCTGCGCCCTGGCGTATCGGTATCACCAAGGTCGGTGATGAAGTGCAGGTGGCCTATCCAAACCCCGTCTATATTGCCAAGGCTTACCGGCTCAAGACGGATCTGGACGGTGTGAATGACGCATTGCGCCGTTCGCTGGGTGCCATCGAGACATTTGGTTCAAAGAAAGGCCTGTCGGCACGTAAACTGCGCAAGTACCACTATACCTTTGGTATGGAATACTTTGATGATGTCTACAAACTGGCCGAGTACGACAGTCACAAGGCAGCGGTGGATGCCATTGAGAAAAACCTGGCTGCCGGTGTGAGTGGTGTGACCAAGGTATATCGTCTCGACCTGCCCAAGGGTGGCACGGTGTTCGGTGTCGCGCGCAAGGCGGGCGAGAATGGCGATGAGCACATGGACGATGCCTGGATTATGGGTAATGTCGATTTTGAAGGGCTGAAAACGACCCCCTACCTCCCCTATGAAATCCTTGTTGATGGTAACAAGGTGGTTGCCCTTCATATGCGCTTCCGCATGGCTTTGCACCGCCCGGACCTGAAGATGATGGGTTCCAACAGCTTCATGAACATCATGCCCAGCCCGAAAGCCGTGGAAAGGGCACTTCGCGCTGTTGCAGGCGGAAAATGATCTGACAGACCACGATCATGCAGTAACCGGAAACCCCTGCTTGCAGGGGTTTTTTATGCACCTTCAGCGTTGTACTTCCCTGTAAAGATGTATGTTTGTCAGCCGTTACCCGTCATAACCAGGAAATGTGAACATTAAATCAGGAAAAAGACATGCCTGTTCATGCCAGGAAAATATTTATTGCAATCTTCGGCGGCAAGCCGACCGCTGATCTTTTCATAACGCTGCTTATGTTGCTGTTGACGGGTGTGTCCATTGTTCTTTATTCCTCCCCGCTGCTGGCGGCAGTGGCTGGTGCACTGGCCGGGTTTTTCCTTTCAAGGCTGATGTTGAAGTCGCGGTCTACCTGGGTCGAGCAGCTGGCTACCTTCATGTCAGGCTGCCGGGAAGGAGATTTTTCGGTCCACCTTGAACCAGGCGGGAAACGGGGCGTACCGGCCGGGCTGGCCGAAAGCTGTAACGCCATCGCCGGGTTGCTTCAGGAGCAGGCTGATGTCATCGCACGCTTTGGCAGTGAGGCAAATGGCTTAGCCCGGGGTGTTGTTGACAACCTGAGCCAGGCGACTGAACTGGCTGAAAGGGATGCGTCGGAGATCAATGAAGCCATTGCTGCACTTGGAGATACTGTTGAACGGGTTTCAAACAGTGCGATGCAGGCAACCAAGGCTTCTGCCCAGGCCAACAAGTGTGCCAATGACAGTAATGTGGCCATGACGGAAGCGCTGGGTTCAATGGCACTGCTCAGTGGCGAGCTGGGTAATGCGCGCGATGCCATGCAGCGGCTGGATGGTTTTGTGGATAACGTGGGGAATGTCCTCAGTGTGATTCGCAGTATTGCCGAGCAGACCAACATGCTCGCACTGAATGCGGCCATCGAGGCAGCCCGGGCCGGTGAGCAGGGGCGAGGTTTTGCCGTGGTGGCCGATGAGGTGCGTGGCCTGGCAGGGCGTACACAGAAAGCCACGCATGAAATCCAGGTAATCATTGAGCAGATCCAGGTCGGTGCGCAGGAAGTCGTCTCAGTGGTGGCGGAAGGTGATGGCCAGGCGACGATTTGTGAGGAACTGATTGAAACAGCATGCATAGCGTTATCTGAAATTGGTGGCGAGATATCGTCTATTGACTCGGTGACCGCAGAGATCCACGAGCTGACAAGCGAGCAGCAGGGGGTGGTGGAGTCGTTGGGCAGTCGCATGCAGCATTCTGTCGATGAACGCCGGGCAAGGCTTGAAAATGGTGGCCTGGTGTCCATGGCGGAAACCCTGCGTGAGCTGTCGGATAAAATATGTGGTAATTCCTGTTAAGTCCATGGGGGACTTGCCGTCATAAAGAGCATGGGCCAGCAGGCCTGAACCGATTACTTGCCTTATAAGGACTGAGCATATTCTCATGAAGCCCAGCATACTTCGTAACTTATTGATATCAAGCATATTTTTTGGGTTGCTCGTTGGTGCGATCTTCCCGTTTTTTGCAGCAATTTTTGTTGAGATCAAAGAAGGGATGTTTACCTGGTTCCTGGCGGCCTGCCTGTTGTCGGGGACTTTCATTGGTATCAGCAACTACTGGCTGGTGAACGTAATCCTGCTCAAGCGTCTGAAACGAATTTCAGAAATTGCCAATGCCATCAGCCAGAATGATGTATCGCATGAATGTACGATGCAGAGTGACGACCTGATCGGGGAGATCATCGATGCGTTTAACCAGATGTCTGCCAATCTGCGTAACATGATCGGGCAGATCAGCGGGGCGACGACCCAGCTGGCAGCGGCGGCCGAAGAGACCTCCACGATCACGGATGAAACCAGTCGCGGCGTACAGCAGCAACAGGCGGAGATTGACAGCATTGCTTCGGCGATGGATGAAATGACCTCAACAGTCCAGGAGGTTGCACGCAGTGCAGCAGAGGCTTCGAAGGCAGCCGATAATGCTGACCAGGATGCGAAGTCCGGTGCGCTGATTGCAACCGAGGCAATAGGCGGTATTGATGCCTTGTTGGGCGAAGTGGACTCAGCTGCGCAGGTGATCCGCAACCTGGAGAAGGAAAGTGAGAACATCGGCTCTGTGCTGGATGTGATTCGCGGTATCGCCGAACAAACCAATCTGCTGGCACTGAATGCAGCCATTGAGGCGGCTCGGGCCGGTGAACAGGGTCGTGGATTTGCCGTGGTGGCAGACGAGGTGCGAACACTGGCCAGTCGTACCCAACAGTCGACTCAGGAAATTCACGACATGATCCAGCGCCTGCAGGACGGTACGGTCAATGCGGTCAAGGTAATGGAAGGTGCGCAGAACAAGGCCCAGGGTAGTTCCGACCACGTCGAAAGGGTGGCTGAATCCCTCGCCTCGATTGCCGGTGCCGTATCGAATATCAATGACATGAACACCATGATTGCCAGTGCGGCCGAGGAACAGAGTTCGGTCGCGGGGGAGATGCAGGCAAATATGAACAATATTCGCGAGGTGTCTGACCGCTCTGCCGATGGGGCGAAACAGACAGCCCTCGCCAGTGAGGAACTGGCGCGCCTGGCAACCGAGCAGCAGAATCTGATGGCCCAGTTCAAGCTGTAGATCGGTCTGAAAAACGGGAACCGGTAAGCCGGGCGGGACACCGCCCGGCTTTTTTTATCCCTTTTGGGAGGGGTGAAAAGGCATGCAAAAATGACTTTTGTGCTGTATTGTTCGCGCCCGGATCAATAAATTTTATTGGCTCGAAAAAAATTTAGCTGGCGCCACGGCGCAGAGAAGGGTTCGAAAATATGTCAGATCGCAGATTGCAGGTATTTCATACGGTTGCACGTCTTTTGAGTTTCACCAAGGCAGCGGACACCCTGCACATGACGCAACCGGCTGTCACTTTCCAGGTGCGGCAGCTGGAAGAGCAGTTCAATACCCGCCTGTTTGATCGTACCCATAACCGTATCAGCCTGACCGAAGCGGGGAAACGGGTATTTGATTTCTCCGGCCGTATCTTTGATCTGTATGCGGAAATGGAAAATGCCGTCAAGGACATGACCGGTGACGTGAGCGGTATTCTGATGATCGGTGCCAGTACCACGATCGCCGAGTACATGCTGCCTGCCTTGCTGGGCGACTTCAAAAAGAAGTACCCGGACGTCAATGTACAACTCAAGGTGTCGAATTCCGACGGCATCGTGCACATGGTCGAGAACAATGTGATCGATCTGGGCGTGGTCGAATCACCGGTCATGAACAAGAACCTGGTGGTGGAAATGTGCCGCATGGATCAGCTGGTGGCTGTAGTGTCACCCTCACATCACCTGGCCGAGCGCGGTGTGGTGGGTATCAAGGACCTGCTGGAGTACCCGTACATTTGCCGTGAAGAAGGCTCGGGTACCCGTGAAGTCATTGCCGAGTATATGAACGGACTCGGTATTCCGCCCGGGCAGGTACACCTGTCCATGGAGCTGGGCAGTCCGGAGTCGATCAAGGGTGCCGTTGAAGCGGGTATGGGTGTTTCGATTGTCTCACTGGCGACTATCCAGAAAGAGCTCAAGCTTGGCACGCTCGTCAAGCTGAATCTCGAACCGGCACTGGAGCGACCTTTCTCGTTCGTGCACCAGAAGCAGAAATTCCGTCATCGCGCCATGGATGAGCTGCTGGATTTTGCAAGAAATTACTGCAAATCACACCCTGACGTTGTATAAAACGGCGTATGGATGACAAGCAGAAGAAAGCACTTTTAGAAACCCTTGAAAAACTTTCGCCGACAGACCAGTCGGCGGTTGCCAGCTTTGCGGAATTCCTGCTGGGCCGTGTTCCCGGTTTTTCGTTTCCACCCCGGGATGTTTCTGAACCGGTTGAGGATGAGCCGGTTGAAATTCCCGAACCCGAGCCTATCCCTGCACCCGAGAATGAACGCGTGATCGCAGCGCTGAAACGTCTGTCAAAAACCTATCCCATGCTGAGCAAGAACAAGATGCTCGGTGTCACCTCGGACCTGATGACGCAGCATGTACTGCACGGGCGTGAAGCCAGCGAGGTCATTGCAGAACTGGAGCGTGTCTTCCAGGAAGAATACGAAACCCTCAAGCAGGGTTCGGACTGAGTCGATGGAAGTTGTCCGTCAGTGGTTCCGGCGCCATTTCTCGGACCCCCAGGTCGTCATACTGGCGCTGGTATTGCTGCTGGGTTTTGTGGTGGTCATTACCATGGGCAAAATGCTGGCCCCGGTACTGGCGGCCCTGGTGCTGTCCTATCTGCTGGAAGGTGTGGTTGCCGCATTACAGCGGCTGGGTGCGCCGCGTCTGGTCGCTGTCGTGCTGGTGTTCCTGGTCTTTATCATTGTGCTGGTATTCGCACTGCTCGGTCTGCTACCGAAACTTTCCTACCAGGTCACGCAGCTGTTCCAGCAGCTGCCTAACATCATTGGCAAGGGGCAGGACGTTATCATGCACCTGCCGGAACAGTATCCCGGCCTGGTCAGCGAGGCACAGGTCGCCGACCTGATGAATGCTATTCGCTCGGAACTGGGCAGTCTGGGGCAAAGGGTTGTATCGGTATCCATGGCGTCGGTGGTTGGCGTGATGATGATGATGGTTTACCTGATACTGGTTCCTTTGCTGGTGTTCTTTTTCCTCAAGGACAAGCAACGCATTCTGGGGTGGTTCCAGGGCTACCTGCCAAAAGAGCGGGCACTGACCACGCGCGTATGGCAGGACGTCAATGTGCAGATTGCCAATTACGTGCGTGGCAAGGTGTGGGAAATCCTGATTGTTGGCGGTGTTTCCTATGTCACGTTCACCATTATGGGACTGCAATACGCTGTATTACTGTCCACACTGGTGGGGCTCTCGGTCATCATTCCCTATATTGGCGCGGCCGTTGTCACCTTGCCAATAGCCGCAATTGCTTTTTTCCAGTGGGGCTGGAGCAGCGATTCCTGGTATGTGCTGCTGGCCTACGGCGTCATACAGGCGCTGGATGGTAATATCCTGGTGCCGCTGTTGTTCTCCGAGGTGGTCAATTTACACCCGGTTGCGATTATTATTGCTGTCGTGGTATTTGGCGGCCTGTGGGGGTTCTGGGGTGTATTCTTCGCCATTCCGCTGGCCACCCTGGTTCAGGCAGTGCTCAAGGCCTGGCCGAAGAAACCCCTGCCTGAAGCAGCCGCTGATACCTGAATTTTCACCGTAGGAGCGGGCTTGCCCGCGAATCGGTTGGCCACGGCAACCCGGGCTTCGCGGACAAGCCCACTCCTACAGGGTGTCAGACGCGTAATCTGCGAGTCGCGAACGTTCACCACGGGTAAGGATAATGTGCCCGCTGTGCGCCCAGTTCTTGAACCGGTCCACCACGTAGGTCAGGCCGGAGCTGGTTTCCGTGATATAGGGTGTGTCGATCTGCGCCACATTACCCAGGCAGATCACCTTGGTACCCGGCCCGGCGCGCGTCACCAGGGTTTTCATTTGTTTGGGCGTCAGGTTCTGTGCTTCGTCGAGAATCAGGTACTTGTTCAGGAAAGTACGTCCGCGCATGAAGTTCATGGAGCGGATCTTGATGCGGTTACTGAGCAGGTCATTGGTGGCAGCACGTCCCCAGTCACCACCCACATCGGAACGTGTCAGGACTTCCAGGTTGTCCATCAGGGCACCCATCCACGGTGTCATTTTTTCTTCTTCGGTGCCGGGCAGGAAGCCGATGTCCTCACCGACCGGTACCGTGACGCGGGTCATGATGATTTCCTTGTAGCGGTTTTCCTCCAGCGTTTGTGTCAGGCCTGCCGCCAGCGCCAGCAGTGTCTTGCCGGTACCGGCCGTGCCCACCAGGCTGACAAAATCCACCTCCGGGTCCATCAGCAGGTTGAGGGCAAAGTTCTGTTCACGGTTGCGTGCACTGATGCCCCAGACGGTATGCCGCGATCCACGGTAGTCGATCGCGGTCTCCAGGATGGCGCTGTCATCACCGACTTCCCGGACGATGGCTTCAAAACCCTGTTCGCCGGGAATGTAGACACATTCATTGATGTTCCAGGATTCCACCAGCGGGCCATGTACGCGGTAATAATTGCGGCCGTCTTTTTGCCAGGACTCCAGCGTGTCGCTGTGTGCCTGCCAGAAATCTTCCGGTAATTCAGTAAGGCCCGGGTATAGCAGGTTGACGTCTTCCAGTACCTGGTCATTGAAATAATCTTCCGCGTGGATACCCAGCACAGCAGCCTTGATACGCAGGTTGATGTCCTTGGAGACCAGCGTCACGGTAACGTCGGGGTGCTCGTTCTGCAGTGCCAGGGCAGTAGCGAGAATACTGTTGTCCGGGCGGTTGCCGGGCAGCACATCCGGTAGTGCGGCTTTCAGTGTATGGGTCTGGAAAAAAAGTCGTCCACTTTGTTCCTGCTGCAGGTCTTCGATCAGCCCGCGCGTGACGAGCGGAATACCCTGTTCGATTTGTTCCGAAGTGATGTCACGCATCAGTTCGTCGAGGAAGCGGCTGACCTGGCGCACATTGCGGGCCACTTCGGATATACCTTTCTTGCCAGCATCCATTTCCTCCAGCACTACCATGGGCAGGTAGACATCGTGTTCCTTGAAACGGAACAGGGCAGTAGGATCGTGCATCAGCACGTTGGTGTCGAGGATAAAGAGACGTTTGGCGGCAGTGTCGGCCTGTATCATGGAGGGCGGTTGTTCCTCGCTATGCAGGGGTTATGTATTGGTGCGGTTCAGCTCGCGCACGGCTTCGAGTACTTCATCGACGTGGCCGTCGACCTTGACCTTGCGCCACTCGCGGCGCAGTTTTCCATTGATATCGATCAGGAACGTGCTGCGCTCTATGCCCATCACCTTCTTGCCGTACATGTTTTTTTCCTTGATGACATCGAACAGCCTGCACAGGGTCTCGTCCTTGTCCGATATCAGCTCGAAAGGGAAGCCCTGTTTTTCCCTGAACTTCTCATGCGAGGCCAGACTGTCGCGTGATACGCCAACGACGACGGTCTTGTTGCGGCGGAATTTTGCGATATTGTCCCGGAAATCCTGGCCCTCACGCGTACAACCCGGAGTGTTATCCCTGGGGTAAAAGTAGAGCACAACATTTTTACCCTTGTGGTCAGACAGGCGGAACGTGCCACTGGTCGATTCGGCACTGAAGTCAGGGACTTTCTTGTTGAGCTGGACAACAGACATGTTACTTATCCTTTTACGGGTTCTATGACAGCATCCAGGTTCAGGCGGTCACAGAAGTCCAGGAATTCTTCGCGCAGGGTGGCAATATGGGAGCTGGCCGGTACGTCCAGTACCATGTGTACGGCAAACATCTGCGTGCCGGTGTGTGCAGCGGCATAGGTTGACGTAGACAGGTCCTGGATATTGATATTGCGCTGGGAAAAAAAGCTGGCCAGGTTATGTACGATACCGGGATGGTCGAGTGATACCACGTCCACCCCGTAGGGCAGGAAATCACCCTCGGCGGGTCTTGGCTCGGTACGCTTGATGTGCAGCGTCATGCCGAGCTGATCCTGCATCGTATGGCACTGGTTTTCCAGTTTGGCGAGGTTATTCCAGTTACCGGTGACCAGCAGCAATACGGCAAATTCACCGCCCAGCACGGTCATGCGGCTGTCGGCAATATTGCAGCCACTATCCGTCACCC
>JALVCM010000384.1 GCA_027010005.1 Thiohalobacter sp. | reverse complement strand
TGTGCCGACCGGGAAACCCTCGATCAATTACTGCCGGCCCTGCAGCAACGGCTGCTCGCACTCGACAGCAGCCTGCAGCAACAGGCTGACCTGCCGGCCCGGGGTGACGACGACACCTGCAAATGGTGTGAGTTTGACGGTGTCTGCCGGCGGGACATGTGGCAACAACCGGAACCGGGACATGACTGATACCCCGTTAGCCACCGACCCCTCCACCAGTTTCAGTGTGCTGGCGTCTGCCGGTACCGGGAAAACCTGGCAACTGGTCGCGCGTCTCACCCGTCTTCTGCTGGCCGGTGCCGAGCCCGACAGCATTCTTGCCATCACCTTTACCCGCAAGGCCGCCGGTGAAATGCAGCAACGCCTCGGTGAACGCTTCGAAGCCCTGCTGGAAGCCGATGACGCCACACTGAAGGACATGCTCGGGGACATCGGTGAAACACCGACTCCCGCCACCTGTCAGCGTGCACGCGGCCTGCTGGAAGGGTGGTTGCGTAGTGAACGCAACCTGCGCACCACGACCTTCCACAGCTTCTGCCAGGAACTGCTGCAACGCTTCCCGCTGGAAGCCGGCCTGCCGCCCTCCTTCGAACTCACCGAAACCACCGGCATACTGATCGAGGAAAGCTGGGATGCGCTGTTTGCCGAAGCCACCCGCGAGACCGGCGGCAAACTGGCCCGGGCACTCGAGCGGCTGTTTGAAGAACTCGGCTCCCTGTACAGCACGCGCAGTGCACTGCAACAGTTTGTCGAACACCGCAGCGACTGGTGGGCCCTGACACGCGACAGCGATGATCCTGTTGCCGATGCCACGCAAAAGCTGACCCGGCAGCTTGAACTCGATACGCCGGACAAGCTGCTGGAAGACTTCTGGTGTGATGCGACCCGCGAAAAACTCATGGAGTTCTCCCGGCTGCTGGGGTTGCACCCTATCGCCGGAAATCTCAAATATATCGACCTGCTTGAACCCTGCCTGACCCGCGACGTGGATGCATCGACTGCCGCATCGCTGATGAGCAGCGTCTTCATGACCACGAAACATGAACCCCGGAAACGCAGCGTAAACGCCACCCTGCTGAAGAAAATGGGGGAAGCCGGTGCACAACGCTTCATTGAGCTGCACGCATTTTTCTGCGCTCAGCTTGCGGCCATCCGGGACATGCAAAACCGTCAGCGCACCTTGCGCGTCAACAGTGCCTGGTACCTTGCCGGGCAACGGATGCTGGAACACTTTCAACGCATCAAGCGGGAACGCCGCCTGCTGGATTTCGCCGACCTCGAATGGAAGACCTTCCAGCTGTTGAACGACCCGGACCATGCACACTGGATACAGTACAAACTCGACCAGCGCATTGACCACCTGCTGATCGATGAATTCCAGGACACCAACCCGACCCAGTGGCAGATGATCCTGCCACTGCTGGAGGAAATGGCGGCCGGCAGTGACCGCCAGCGCAGCCTGTTTATCGTCGGCGATCGCAAACAGTCGATCTATCGCTTCCGGCGCGGCAACCCGGCATTGCTGGATTGTGCCGCGGAGTGGATGGAAAACCATCTCGATGCCCGACGTATTTACCTCGACCAGTCACGGCGCTCTTCACCCGCGATTATCGATGTGGTCAACCGGGTATTTTCTGACCCCGCCATGCAACCGGTATTTCCCGGTTTCCAGCCGCACAGCACCTGGCTGAAAGATGCCTGGGGACAGGTGGAAGTCTGGCCCCTGGTAACCGCCGGGGACCACGAGGAAAGCCCACAGACCGAAGGGCTGCGCAACCCGCTCGATACTGCCCGTCCAAATTACCGCGACCTGCGCTACTACCGCGAAGGTCAGCAGATCGCCGAACGTATCGAACAACTGGTACAGGAACAGATCGCCGGCTACGGCGATATCCTGCTGCTGATGCGCGCGCGCACCCACCTGGCCGACTACGAGGCGGCACTGCGCGAACGCGGCATCCCCTACCTGAGCCGTGACAAGGGCAGCCTGCTGGAGAGCCTGGAAATCCGTGACATGGAAGCACTGCTGACGGTCCTGATGACACCACAGGACAATCTTGCCCTGGCCCAGGTACTGCGTTCTCCCCTGTTTTCGCTCGACGAGTCGGTATTGTGTGATCTGTCCCGGCCTGTCGGCGGGGTATGGCTCGAACGTCTCGTCGCACTGGCCGAC
>JALVCM010000383.1 GCA_027010005.1 Thiohalobacter sp. | reverse complement strand
AGCTTTGATGCCTGTGGACATTTTGTCAACTGGGACCCCAGTCGTTTGCCACAGGCCATGCTCAACCCACGGGAGAAGCCGGATTCCTGTGCCCCCAATGGTCCGGCTGACTGCCGCTACTACGATTTCGAGGATGATCGTACGCCTCACTATGAGCAGATTCGTGTGGCCGGCAAGGGGCGAGTCAGTTTCACGGTCAGTTCGCCGACTTTCAAGGGGGTTGAACGACTAGGTGTTCAAACCCGGAATAATGGCGACGTGTGGCATGTAGAAACTGCAGGGGCTGACAGGCAGGGACCGGAAGTGGATGTTATCCGTTCACTGTCAATGTCCTTGCTGGAAAGCGGGATGGAGGATATCAGTCTGCTGGACTGGCTTGAATCGGTACTTCCACCTGGCAGTATAGTGATCTGGCCGGATGTGCCTGTGCCTTGTGGTGATCGGCGCTGTGCTGAAATCCGTTTTAATGATATCGAGGGAAACAGCGGTGCACTTTATATTGCCATGAACATGGATGCGGAAAACGGGCCGGGAAAAGTATCATTTCATTCGGCTGTTTACGGGTCGGGTAATGAATCCCGAACGGTCAAATCACTGACCGACTTGCTGAATATCCTGTCCCGCGATACGGAGTAATCGCGTCCGGAGTCTCTCAACTTAGTCCTTTTTCCAGGAAGAATTCCCTGTACTGGTAATCGATTTCGTTGATGTGATGGTACAGCCAGTCCCACAGCAGGCTGCTCATTTTTTTCTTGAATTTAACATTCCGGTTATTGATATCCGCCTGCAGTTTTATCATCTCTGCAGAGAATTTGTCGTGCAGTTTCTTGTGCGCCGTGTAGTCCGGGTAATCATACTTGCGCATCAACTCCTCTTCCTGCGCAAAATGTGTGGCCACGTAGCGCATGATCTTGCTGAACAGCGCATCGATACGACGCCAGTCCTGGTTGGTTGGCTCTCTTTCTGACAGCTCATCAACGATCAGGCTGAACTCCACGGCATAACTCGCCAGGCGCAGGTGCTGTTTATTGATCTCGGCTATGCCGACTTCTTTTAACAGGCAATGTGAACTGTCTTTGGCGGCTGAACTCTTGAAACCAAACATGACTTACCTCCGGCAATTTCCCGTAACAATGATAGTAGCATAACGTCTGCCAGGATTTGCCTCACACGGATTGACAGGCTACTGGCTGTGCACATAAACCCATTGGCCGATGGGCTCTGTACTTCCGCCGTACAGGTGTTGCGGGTACTTCTGTGTGGGCCAGTAAATAAAGGTATCGTGGTTCAACAGCCCGGTTGGGCAATTGATGCGTAATTCCCAGGCTGCGCCGTGCACAACCCGGCTGCCATCAGGGAGTCCCAGCAGAGATTCGAACACGTCTCTCGGCATGCCCTGCAAGCGGTAAGTATCGGGCAGGGCCAATGCCATACTGATGCGGTTTCCTCCCGCTTTCCAGCGTGTTGATTCGAAAGCTTCCGCTTCACGGTCTTTCGGTAATCGCTCGATCAGGGCGCCGGTAATTTTTTCCTGTGCATCCAGGGTGAATACCAGGATAGCGTGGTCGGGATCACCCTCGTTGTACCGGTTTTGACCGGACCAGGGCTGGCCCTGTCTTGATCCCAGGTCGTACCACACAATCGACCCCTGTTTGTGTGCGAGAGACCGGTACTCGAAAGTGCTGCATTCCTGCAATCCTGTAGCAGGCAGCTTTTCCAGGTATGCCGGACTGATATCGGAAAGTGCCACTGGCGGGTACCCGGTAGCAGACGTGTATGCATCGATGGCCCGGATCAGGGGCTCGGCACGTGCCGCCGCTTGCTGGAAGCGTAGCTTGCGCATCTCCCAGTCCTGTGTCGTGTCCTGTTCCACCACCACCCGCCATACGATACCGGCAACCACGATAACCAGGGGCAGCAGTACAAGCAGTAAGCGAGTCGCCTTCATCACTCGAACTTTTGTGCCAGGAAAAGGGCTTTTATTTTCTCTACAGCTTCCTCGTCCGGGGGGTAAAAGGTTGCTGCAATGATGAATGATCCATTACGGGCCTGCCCGGATAATTTTTTATTCTTCAGGGCTTCCTGCAGATTTTCCTGTGCTTTTTCAGCATCCCTGAATTTGAACAGGGAGATAACCCGTGTGCTTGCATACCTTGCTATTTCATATTCTGCAACGTATTCCATGTCTTCATTGAAGGGCGCCCTTACAAGTAGTGTCCCATCCACGCCGTTTTCCTTTAACTTTTCGATGAATGGGCTTAACTCAGCAGGTGTGTTTACAGGCTGCTGGCCACATCCGGTCAACAGGGTCAGAGAGACAAGCACGCTTGTCAGGAAGTTCTTCATCTTTGGATATACTCCTGTCCAGGCTGATCTGATCATGGATTCCCGCGAGACACCTGTATTTTCGTGAATTGCACCTATAAATACAATGCTGCCCCCTTGACTAGTCTGGCCCGGAGGATTCTCATAGACAATATATAATCTCCGGAGGAACAGGTTCCATGGGCAGCACCGATAACTGGCTAATACATGAGCACTCACTGTATGAGAATCTCCTGTCCCGGTGCGAGGAAGCAATCGAAGTCGAGGACTGGAAGACGGCCAATTTACTGTTCAGGAGAATGGTCTCACACCTGAAACGGCACATGGCCCTTGAAGAAGAGGTGCTGTATCCTGCCTACGAAGCTGCAGCTCATGCACCCCAGGGTCCGACAAGTGCGTTGCGTGAGGAACATGATCACATTGCGCGTCTTGTTACGGATATGGCGCGGATCATCGAAACCAGGGACTCGGATTACGTCCTGGAATGCCTGGTACACCTGGAAAGACAGATGATCAAGCATCATGAAAAGGAAGAGGACCTCTTTTTGCCCATGGCAAGTCATATCCTGGATGCCAACCGGGAAGAAATCTCACGGCAACTTGATGAATTCGATATGTCGAAGACAAGCAGGAAGTGGGATATCTGAACAGATAAAAAAACGGGAGGGGGAAGTTATTCCCCCTCCCGTTTGTTTTGCGGCAGACCGGATCAATAAATATCGTGCATGGTGTTATACACGTTGAACTTACCGGTTGGCGTAATCAGGCGCTTGTCCTTGATCACTTTCTTCAGTTTGCGGGTCTTGTCATCAACGATCACAATCGCGGACTCCTGCTCCTTGCCGCTCCAGACCGAGAACCAGACCTCATCGCCCGCCTTGTTGTACTCGGGCTGAACGACGCGTTTCGGACCCTCGCCCTTGATACCGGCCCACTCGGCAATCGGCAAGACTTCATAGCCCTTGTCGAGGTGGTCCACGTCAAACACGGCGACACTCTGGCTTATCTTGCTGTCCGGGTTCAATGGTGCATCCACCCACAGGTTTCTGGATTTCGGATGAGACTTCACGAACAGGGAACCACCACCCTGGCCCTTCAGTGTACGCACCACTTTCCAGGCATTTTTCTTGTGCTTTACCGGGTCCGTGCCAATCACGGTTACATGGTCGTTACCCAGCGCACTGGTTACCCAGACCGGACCGTACTTCGGATCGTTCAGGTTGGCGCCACGGCCCGGGTGCGGGATCTTGGTGACATCAATCAGAGCCGTCAGCGTGTCTTCCTTCGAATCGATGACTGCAACCTTGTTCGACTTGTTGGCTGCCGTCAGGAAGTAACGGTGAGTGGAGTCCCAGCCGCCATCATGCAGGAAGCGTGCTGCACCGATCGTAGTCACCTTGAGGTTTTCAATATCCTCGTAGTTGACCATCAGCACCTTGCCGGTTTCCTTCACGTTGACGATAAACTCGGGGTGCTCATGCGAAGCTACAATAGCAGCCACACGCGGTTCCGGATGATATTCCTGGGTGTCGACCGTGTAGCCACGGGTGGAAACAACTTTCAGGGGCTCCAAGGTATCGCCATCCATGATGACGTACTGCGGTGGCCAGTAGGCGCCGGCAATAGCATACTTGTCTTCATAACCCTTGTACTTGGATGTTTCCACGGAACGCGCTTCCATCCCGATCTTGATCTGGGCCACGTTATCGGGTTTCTTCATCCACAGGTCGATAAGGTTGACCTTGGCATCACGCCCGATCACAAACAGGTAGCGCCCCGACGTTGAATAACGCGAGATATGTACAGCATACCCGGTATCGATCACGTTGATGATTTTCTTGGTATCGCCATCAATCAGCGCAATCTGGCCGGCATCACGCAGTGTCACCGAGAAGATGTTGTCCAGATCGTAGTTGTTCATCTTCTTCCTGGGACGTTTCTTCGGGTCGATCAGGACCTTCCAGCTTGCCTTCATCTCTTTCATGCCGAACTCGGGCGGGATCGGCGGCTCATGCTGGAGATACTTGGCCATGAGAGTGACTTCATCAGGGGTGAGCTGGCCGGATGAACCCCAGTTGGGCATACCGGCGGGAGAACCAAAATCGATGAACACTTTCAGGTAGTCGGTACCCTTGGGTCGGGTAATGTCGGGGGTCAACGGCTTGCCGGTCGCGCCCTTGCGCAGTACCCCGTGGCAACCGGCACAGCGTTCGAAATAGATCTTCTTGGCCTTGGTAAATTCTGCCTTTGTCAGGGCCGGTGCGCCGGGTGTCACGACATCTTTTGACTCCATCTGTTCCGGAACAGGTGCACCCTTGTAGCGCATTTCTCCCGGTGTCGTTCCCGGGTGACCGGAATCCTTGGCATATGCACCAAGTGTGGTGAATAAAAGCGCACCAATCGTTGCGATACGGGAAACCGCTGATATGTCCATCGTTCTCTCCCTCTTTTCAGGTTGACTTACCGAAGGCATCCTACATAGATGAATAGTACGAGCCTTGATCTATGTCAAATGGCCTGCGAAACAGCGCACGCAAGCGTTATTTCTCCGGATTTTTTGTTGCCCCCGATTCCGCAGACCTGATGCGCTCCAGTGCCGCCTTGCTTTTTTCCCTTCTGACACGTTTTTCTGACAGGGGCGGGCACCGGTGATCGTCCCAGTAGGTCACCTGGCAATCCAGGCAATAGTGGCACTCATTGGGGTTGATCTCGCCGGTTGGACGGACAGCCTGTACTTCACACTGTATGGCACAGATCTGGCAGGGCCGGCCACACTCCTTGCGCCGCCGCAGCCAGTCGAAGATGCGCAACGGTGCCGGGATCGCCAGAGATGCCCCGAGGGGGCAGAGGTACTTGCAAAAAAACTTGCTGTTGAAAGCGGCTATGACAAGCAGCGCAAGGGCATAAGCCAGGAAAATACCTCCCCTGTTGAAGTGCAGCACAATTGCCGTTTTAAATGGCTCCACTTCGGCGGCCATGGAAGCATAGCCGATAGATTGCAGGGACAGGCCGAACAGCCCCACAAATATGACATATTTCAATGCGGTCAACCGTTCATGCACAACAGCCGGGAACTGGTACTCGGGAATTTTCAGGCGCCGGGCGATCTTGTGAATCAATTCCTGCAGGGCGCCAAACGGACACAGCCAGCCGCAATACACCCCACGTCCCCACAACAGCAGTGTCAGTGCCACAAAGCCCCACAGGATAAATATCAGCGGGTCAACCAGGAAGGCTTCCCAGGTGAACTGGTGAGTGATTGCATTGATAAAGGTCAGTACGTGAATAATCGAAAGCTGGGCGAGGCTGTACCAGCCTATAAATAGCAGGGTAAAAAGCAGGTACCCGATACGAATATACCTCAACAGGACTGGCCGACGGGTCAGCCAGTCCTGGAACAGCAGGATGAAAACCAGAATACCGAGAGCAACTGATAACACAGCGATCTGCCATATTCTCTCGCGCCATACAGATACCCAGAAAGGCTCGCTGGTCTCATACAGCCACGAGGCCGAATCTTGCCGGGCCGCCGGGGTATCAGCGGGTGCAGTTGTCTGTGCCGGTGCTTTGGCGGGTAACGGTATCCCGCGCGATACGGCGACTTTCTTGACAGCCTTCATTACCGTGGCGTTCATGACCATTGCTGTAATGGTTGCGCCAGTAATCCCGTCTATGGTCACATAGCCTTTGCGCTCTGCACCCCCCAGCTTTACCCGTTCACGCACTGATACGCCATGGTACTGATCAACATAGCGTTTCAGATCCTTTTCGGAGACTCCGGCGGCCAGGATAGGCTCGGAATGTTTGATGATCCGGAGGCCGGTAATCCGGCCGTCAAGCCCCAGGCCGACGAGCAAGGTAATCGGTTTTCCGGAATAGGCCGGAATGGGGGCAATGTCCGTGGTGCGCAGTACATAGCCCAGCAGGCGTTCGCCCTCATAGACCGGCGCGGCAAGCGGGTCACCCTCAAATTCCCCGACCCGGTCCGCTTGCGGGAAATACTTCAGCGCCAGATCATTAACAGTATCGGCGCAGGCCGTGCTGATTGCACCCGCCATCACCAGCACCCATACCGCAAATTGTGCAGGTGAAGGTAAAAAATGCCGGTATAGAATATGTACTGGATGATTCATCACAGGCGAATCTGGCTTCATTTATGAAAAATCATCGGTAGCCTGCTCCAATGACGCATATTAATCAATCAGAAAGGATCATCTTAGGCACCAATCGGGTACTACTGTCATTGATTTGTATCAAGTTGTACCGGCAGCGGCAGTGAGCCGGTGCTACAGGCTCATATTTCAGAAAAGTGAACGGATCTGCCGGAACTGGTCAACGATGGTATTCGGGTTGTGTGGGGGAGAAAATGCAGCAAGCAGTCGTCCGTGCGGATCGACCAGGAAAATCGAACTGGTGTGGCTGACCAGGTACTCACCGGGTGTTGTCTCCGTCTCTTTCATATAACCGGCACCAAATTGATGGGTCAGACCGTCAATATCCTGTTGCGTGCCAGTGACTCCCTGGAAGTCTTCATCAAAGTACTTCAGATAATCTTTAAGGACATCCGGGGTATCACGCTGTGGATCCACGGAAACAAAAACGACCTGTATATCCGGGCGGCCCTGTGAATCTGTTTGCAGTTGTTTCATCACCCCGGTCAGGGTTGAGAGTGTTGTCGGACAGATATCAGGGCAATAGGTGTAGCCGAAAAAAACAAAACTCCACTTTCCTTTCATGCGTTCCAGGGTAAAGGGTTGCCCGTACTGATCGACCAGTTCGAAAGCCTGCAGTGGTTTCGGAGCGGGGCGCAGTACCGCCTGGAGTTCGGGTGGAACCGTCTTCTTGCCCGGGAGCATCCAGAAGAATACTGCTGCAAGCAATCCCACCCAGAAAAGGAAGAGTAAAAGCGTTCCGTAAGGTCTGGGTGTTTTCTCGGTCACGGGTTTTCCAGTCTCTACTTCTTCGCTTTGCGCCACTGACCAACAGCCCAGACCAGGAAGGCTGTCAGCAGGATGACATCAATGACTATCCCGATAGAAAAGAAAACCGTCAAATCTTCGCGCTCACCTCTGGCCACAGTTGTTGTTGTACCTGGTCCAGGGGATGTCGCTACAGTGCTTTCGATGCCGGCCCCTGGAGCCTCTGCAATAACGCCATTGTTTTCCGTCCCGGTTACGGCCAGCACCAGCGAACTGCCTGTAGATTGTGATTGCGCTATCAATCTGTGTCCTTCTGCATCTGGCGGCCTTTGGTCATAGCCTTTAATACGATCACCAGGAACATTAAACCACCAATGATGGCGACCAGTCCGCCGAAGCCCATCAATCCCATCCCTACAATCTTCTCCATATCATCAAGACCCTGTTCAGCACCCGCCACCTTGCGTTGTACGCCATAGCCACCGGACCACACCAGCCCCAGTACGTGCAGCAGCTGGCCACCACCATATACATAAGGTTGTATAGCAGCCAGCCTCATATTCGGCCGGGCATACCCCAGACGTGGCAATAAATCATACGTCATGCCCATAAAGGCCAGCGTAACACCCACGATAGAGCCGTGATAATGCGCAGGAATGGTGACGTTACTGCCCTGGATCAGGAAACCGATGCCGCCCCCGATACCGAAAAGGATCATGGAGGTCCACAAGGCTGAACGTAAAGGCAGCTGCGATCCGGATGCGGAGGGACTGCGCAACAGGCCATACAGGACTGCCAGACCCAGTGGCACAGGTGCCAGGCTGCCGCCATAGGCCATGAGCCAGGTAAAAAACAGGATATGTTCAGTAGAGACGACCGCGTTGGAATAGTAGATCAGTGGCGCCATAAACACGGCAATCAATCCAAATAAAAACAGAATCGATACCACCCGCGGGCTCAGCGGAAGGCGTACGCCGGAGGCAGATGCGAGCCAGAGCCAGGCGACCAGCATGAGCAGGGTGTAGGTAAATTGCAGCATATGGCCGCCACCCCAGAAAAGCAGTTCAAAATAGTCTTTGCCCGTCATGGAATCGGGAATTGCCAGGTATGACCAGACAAAGGCGAATACAGCCATGGCAGCTGAAACAACGGCCGTGTTCAAGCCAAAGCGTAGTGCGCCCGCGCCTTCCATGTACAACCCGACCGGTGGATTGGTCGTCATGCCACGCAGGACAAGCAGGGTTATGCCAAAGCCAAACCCCAGTAGCGCCACGATAAACAAGGGTGTCTGCAAGACCGGGATATAATTGCTCATCAGGGGATTGCCTGGCCCCAGAAACGGTACCACTACCATAAG
>JALVCM010000382.1 GCA_027010005.1 Thiohalobacter sp. | reverse complement strand
AACGGGATGACGGGGAATGAACGGGATGACGGGGAATGAATCAGGGTTTTCCTAGTCGAGCACGTGCGACACCAGTCCGTCCGCCAGCTTGGGTTCGAACCAGGTTGACTTGGGCGGCATCACCTCGTTGGCATCGGCGACCGCCATCAGGTCCTCCATGGTGGTCGCAAACATGGAAAATGCCACTGCCATCTCGCCACTGTCCACGCGTTTCTCCAGCTCGCCCAGGCCACGGATTCCACCGACAAAATCAATCCGCGGGTCGGTGCGGGGATCACTGATATTCAGCACCGGCTCGAGCAGGTTATCCGCCAGCAAACTCACATCAAGACGCGCCACCGGGTCTGTCGGGATATGTTCCGGGTGGATATTCAGGCGGTACCACTGGCCATCCAGGTACATCCCGAACTCGCCGGGCTTTGATGGTGACACCGGTTCCGCTGACTGATTGACATCAAACGCTGTAGCAATTTTTTCCAGCAACTGCATTTCGCTCAGGCCGTTGAGGTCTTTCACCACCCGGTTGTAATCCAGGATCTTCATCTGTTTGTGCGGGAAAATCACCGACAGGAAGTAGCGGCTCATTGCATCCGGCGGACCATTCTTGCTGGCCGCCACACGCGATGCCGCTGCCGAACGGTGGTGGCCATCGGCAATATAAATGGCTTCCATCGCTTCGAAACCGTCCGTCAGCTTGCTGATGGTCGCCGGGTCATCGAGCACCCAGAAGGTGTGCCCGATACCATCGTCGGCAACCAGGTCATACTCCGGCGGCTTATCGGTTACCGAGGCAATCAATGCATCGATATCGTCCTGTGAGCGGTAGGCCAGCAGCACCGGCCCGGTCTGCGCATTCAGTGCCTCGATCTGGCGTACCCGGTCATCTTCCTTGGCGGGGCGGGTAAACTCGTGTTTGCGGATGCGGTTCTTGTCGTAATCGGCCACCGAAGCCACCGCTACCAGCCCGGTCTGCACATGGTCCCCCATGGTCAGTCGGTACACGTAATACACCGGCTTGTCCTCGCGCCGGAGCACACCTTCCGCCACCAGCCGGTTGAGGTTTTCCGCCGCCTTGGCGTACACCGCGGGGTCATAGGGATCTGTGCCCGGTGGCAGGTCGATCTCCGCCTTGGAGATATGCAGGAAACTCAGCGGCCGACCGGCAGCCCGTTCACGGGCCTCCTCGGTGTTGAGCACATCATAGGGTGGTGCAACCACATCGTTGGCACGTTCGGGTACCGGCCGCAGACCGGCAAAAGGGCGAATCAGGGACATAGAACCTTATCCTGGCTGAAAATGAACGGGCGCCATTCTACCTGTACACAGCCAGCAACGCACCGACAACCGGCCTGCCACCCCGGTCAATCCGCAAAAGCCCGGTCGACCCGCTGCAGACCACGCGGCAACTTCTTGCCCTTGCGGCCCCGGTCACCCTGGTAGAGGTCAAGTTCAGAGGCTTTTAATTTCAGATGCCGCTTGCCCGCATGTAATACCAGCGCACTGTCTGCGGGTACGCTTACCACGGCCACCATCCGTTCTTCACCGGCCGCCAGTTTCTTTGCATTGACGCCCTGGATCTTGATGCCCTTGCCACGGTTCAGGCGCGGCACCTCCGCAGTCGGGATGACCAGCATATGTCCCTGCAGATCAATGGCCGCCAGCAAATCCGAGCCAGGATCGGCAACCGGCGCCGGCTGCAGCACAGATGCATGCTTCGGTACCGACAGTACGGATTTCCCCGCCTTTGTGCGTGTATACAGGTCACCGAGGCGTGCCACAAAACCGTAACCGGCATCACTCGCCAGCAGGTACAGGCTGTCAGGATCACCGGCCATGACACCCACAAAATGTGCCCCGTCCGGTGGGTTGAAACGACCGGTCAGTGGCTCACCCTGGCCCCGTGCCGAAGGCAGGCTGTGGGCAGACAGGGTATAGGCACGGCCGGTGGAATCGAGAAACACGACCTGTTGGTTACTGCGCCCCTGAACTGCCGCGAGAAAACCGTCTCCCGCCTTGTAACTGAGTGCTTCGGGATCGATATCATGCCCTTTTGCGGCCCGTACCCAGCCTTTTTCCGACAGGACGATCGTCACCGGGTCACTGGGAATCAGTGCTGTTTCATCCAGGGCATGTGCCGCCGGGCGTATCACCAGTGCGGAACGGCGATCGTCGCCGAACTTTTCACTGTCTGCACTGATCTCTTTTTTCACCAGCGTGCGCAGGCGCTGTTTCGAGGAAAGCGTCTTTTGCAGGGCGTCACGTTCGCTCGCCAGTTCTTCCTGCTCACCACGGATTTTCATTTCTTCCAGCTTCGCCAGGTGGCGGAGTTTCAGGTCCAGGATGGCATCGGCCTGCCGCTCGCTGAGCTTGAAGCGCTTCATCAGCACCGGACGCGGCTCATCCTCACTGCGGATGATGGCAATAACTTCATCGATATTGAGGTACGCGACCAGCAGGCCATCGAGGATATGCAAGCGGTCAAGCACCTTGTCGAGGCGGTGCTGCAAACGCCGGGTCACTGTCCCGATACGAAACTCCAGCCACTCCTTCAGCAGGGTACGCAGGTCCTTGACGGCCGGGCGCCCGTCCAGGCCAATCATATTCATGTTGACCCGATAGCTGCGCTCCAGGTCCGTTGTCGCAAACAGGTGCAACATGATGGTTTCGATATCGACCCGGCCGGAACGCGGCACGATGACCAGCCGGGTCGGGTTTTCATGGTCAGACTCGTCACGAAGGTCGGCGATCATCGGCAGCTTCTTCGCTGTCATCTGTGCGGCAATCTGCTCCAGCACCCGCGCACCGGACACCTGCCAGGGTAGCTCGGTCACTACAATATCCGTACCCTCCTGCTCATAACGGGCACGGATACGCACGCTGCCACTGCCGGTATGGTAGGCACGCAACAATTCGTCACGCGGGGTGATAATGTCACCCCCGGTCGGGTAATCAGGGCCCTGGATGTATTCACACAGGTCATCGACCGTCGCTTTCGGCTTTTCCAGCAGATGAATGGCGGCGGCGGCCACCTCGCGCAGGTTATGCGGCGGAATATCCGTCGCCATACCCACCGCAATACCGGCGGCACCGTTCAGCAACACCACCGGCAGGCGTGCGGGCAGCAGGATCGGTTCCTGCATCGTGCCATCGAAATTGGCAGTCCAGTCAACCGTCCCCTCGCCCAGCTCCGCCAGCAGTACTTCAGAAAAGGCCGACAACCGCGCCTCGGTGTAGCGCATGGCGGCAAAAGATTTGGGATCGTCCTGCGCACCCCAGTTGCCCTGTCCGTCGACCAGCGGGTAGCGGAACGAAAACGGTTGCGCCATGTGCACCATGGCCTCGTAACAGGCCGTATCACCGTGCGGGTGGAACTTGCCGAGTACATCGCCGACGGTACGCGCGGATTTCTTGAACTTGGCGCGCGCCGACAGCCCGAGTTCAGACATGGCGTAGACAATGCGCCGCTGGACCGGCTTGAGCCCGTCGCCAATATGCGGCAGGGCACGGTCGAGAATGACATACATGGAATAGTCCAGGTAGGCCTTTTCGGTAAAGGTATGCAGTGGCAGCGTTTCCGTGCCTTCGACGAGGGTATCTGTGGACATGCCGGTTCCGTCATTCAGTAGTGGGACCGGCCCATTGTACCGATGCAGGCGCTACAAGGTGAACCCGTGTTTCAGCTATCCGGCTGCCTGGCCCCGCGCAGGGCCGCCCATTGGCGGGTAATATCGATAACTTCACCACAACCCACCACGGAATGGGCCAGATCCGAGAGTTTGATTGCGCGGTGCTTTGACTGGTCTCTCACGGTGGCAACCAGCTTGTCGACGGATTTTTCATCGAGCGCATGGGCAAAGGTGGTCACTATTTTCAGGCAACGCCATTCACCCCGCTCCACCAGTTGCAGAAGATAGGCTTCACGCCCGGCATCTGTGGCGAAATCAAGCTCGGTTGCGGCGTGGATGAATATTTCCCCGGTTTCCTCGTCCCGCTCACGGTACAGGTACAGTTCAAGCTCGAACGGCGCCGGCGGTTCCTGTGAAGCCTTCTGCTGGCGCAGCAGAATCTGCACCGCATCGTACAGGGCGGTCACGACACGCCGGTCGTTGAGGCAGCGGAAATCATGGCCACTTTCTGTGACAAAAAAATCCAGCAGCGTATTGCCACCTTCCGGCACACCCACGAACTGCAGATGCGCTCCACCTTCCACATTGCGCCCGAGGAAGAACGGAATACAGGGTGTGTTGGCGGCCAGCAGTGATTCATACAGTCTCGAAGTTGTTGCACTCCATATGTCACCCGTATCCACGCCCAGCTTGTGTTCGTTCTTGGTGATCAGTTCGACGAAGAACTCCTTGAGTCCTTCTTTCGCGCTGCCCAGAACACGTTCCAGCATGATCACCGTGCCCTCGTCATTATCCTGTGAATTAACCACCAGATAGGGGATATCCATGAGGTTGGTACTGGACTTCTTCTGCTGCAGGGACACCAGTCCCACCTTGACCGGCACACCTGGCTTGACGGCCACCCGCTTGTTCAGCTGGATACGGATCCCCCGCGTGGAAATATCCTTTGACAGTCCCTCAAGATTGCGGTCACCGATTTTCACATCAACACGGGTTTCGGCCAGGTAACGGTCCTCGCGCCGCCGCTCGACGTAACCAAATCGAACCAGCTCTGTCCTGAGAAACTCCGGGGGCAGGTCCAGTGACTGTTTCACACTGTCGTCAGAAAGATTCCGGCATTCGGGACCGACCCAGGCCGCGAGGCCGTCAATTGAATTATCGATCCCGGACAGGTCCGTATACTCGCTCGTCATATCCACCACGTAGGCGACAAATGACAGGCGCGCCAGTTGTTCGCGCAACTCCGTCATGCGGGCCTCTGACTTGTATTGCAGCCGCTGGGATACTTCATCAATTTTTTTACCACATGCCGGCAGTAGCGGCATACTGCCAACCTGTACTTTGACAACACTGTATTCCGGCTGGCGGGCGGCGTAACAGATAAAACGGGCAAAATCAGCTTCAGTCGAAAACTCGAAGTCAGCCGCAGAATGCAGCCGCATCCGGTCGTCGGCATCGCCCTTGCGGCGATAGATTGCCATGACGAATTCACCCTGCTCCGCCAGGTGTTCAATGCGTGCCGGGAGACCCAGGGGACTGAAATCATAATTATCCACATCGGTACAGAAAAACCGCGCCAGATGGGTATTACCCTCACTCATGGCAACTGCCTGCACACGCAGGCCCGATGCTTCGGTCTTCTCGATGAATACCGGCAACTGGGTAATACTCTGCGCATGGCAGCGTTCGTAATACCAGCTGAGTGTCGACTGATACTCGTCGTCGACATCCAGTTTGTAGCGCCGCTGGTTTTCCTCGATAAATTGTGACAGGAAATTGCTGAACCCGGCTGGCTCATCAAGGTTCACGCGCCGTAGAAACAGCACTGTTTCCGCTTCACGTGCCTGGATGCGGACAAGCTGGCAAAGAATATCGGTCACCTGCACACTCCCCGCCCTGTCCTGCAGGCCGGTCAGGGAAACGCGAACCTTCTGTCCTTCCCGGAAAGCCGTGAGGCCTTTAATGCGGACCTGGAATCCACAGACCGAAATGTCACGGGTAATACCATCGCTACGGATGTTGCCGCTCTGCACTCTTGTTTTGCAGGCATATTGAAGACGAGGGTGTTCACGTTTGCGAAAGTAGCCGAGCGGCAAGGATTCCGGGTTATCCGCGATGACCGGCTGCACATCCTCTGCCTCATCCAGGCCATCCACCCTGGCACGTTCACGCACAGCATCACGTGTCCGTTCCAGACGGCGTTGCTCGATTTCCCTGCGACGTTGCTCGGCTTCATCACGGGCATGTATCTGTGCCTGAAGGGTGTGCGCTCCCCCGACGATCGACTCGAACGTGCCGATGGTATACACACCGTTATTCTCACGCAGGCCACGTTCGAACATCTGGAAGGAGATGTCATCGAGGTAATGGATACGGTCATTGAAGGCATACCCCCGGCACTCACCCGCCACCTTCCCACGCATATCGATGGTCTGGAAACAGGGGCGGGTGAGGCGCGATTCCTCAACACGCCTGAGAAAATTTCCGGTATCCGAATCCTCCACCACAATTTCGGTAACCAGCTCCTTGTGGTCCGATAAAGGGTCGGTACGCTTGAAATGTTTGACGATAACCTCGCCCATGTCTCTCCCGCAGAACCGGGCCACAGCGGCCCCGGCAAATCTTGAATTATTCCAGTTATTTCAGACGGTTAGATCGGCGAGTAATACAGCCGGCCAATTCTGACTATATATCGGCAAGATTGCCGTTTTTCTCAAGCCAGTTTCGGCGGTCAGGCGCCCGCCCCTTGGCGAGCAGGAGGTCCAGAGTACGGTGACTGTCATCACCCGGTTGAATGGTAAGCTGCACGAGCCGGCGGGTATCCGGGTCGATGGTGGTTTCACGTAATTGCATGGGGTTCATTTCACCCAGCCCCTTGAAGCGCTGCACATTGACCTTGCCCCGGATACCTTCTGCAGCGATCCGGTCCAGCACGCCCTGTTGCTCGGCGTCATCGAGTGCATAGAACACCTGCTTGCCGACATCGATACGGTACAGTGGCGGCATGGCGACAAATACATGCCCTGCCTCCACCAGCGGCTGGAAATGGCGCAGGAACAGGGCACAGAGCAGGGTCGCGATATGTGCCCCGTCGGAATCCGCATCGGCCAGGATACAGATCTTGCCATAGCGCAGGTTCTTGAGGTCCGGCGAACCGGGTTCGACCCCGATCGCCAGCGCAATATCGTGCACGGTCTGGGATGCCATTACCTCGGCGGAATCGACTTCCCAGGTATTGAGGATCTTGCCGCGCAGCGGCATAACGGCCTGGAATTCCCGGTCACGCGCCTGCTTGGCGGAACCGCCGGCCGAGTCCCCCTCAACAAGAAACAGCTCGGATCGCGCCAGGTCATTGTTGCTGCAGTCCGCCAGCTTGCCGGGCAATGCCGGGCCACTGGTCACCTTCTTGCGTATGACTTTTTTACCGGCGCGCTGCCGGCTTTGTGCATTCTGTATGGCCAGCTGGGCAATCTGTTCACCGGCCTCGGTGTGTTGATTGAGCCACAGACTGAACGCATCCTTGACCACGCCGGATACAAACGGTGCACACTCGCGTGACGACAGACGCTCCTTGGTCTGCCCGGAGAACTGTGGCTCGCGGATTTTTACCGAAAGAATGTAGGCGCAGCGTTCCCAGACATCGTCCGGCGCCAGCTTGATACCACGCGGCAGCAGGTTACGGAATTCGCAGAACTCACGGATCGCCTCGGTCAGTCCCATGCGCAGGCCGTTCACATGCGTACCACCCTGCGCAGTCGGAATCAGATTGACGTAACTCTCGGTGACCAGTTCACCGCCCTCGGGCAGCCAGACCAGCGCCCATTCCGCTGCTTCGTCGTTGCCTTCCAGACTGCCGGTAAAGGGCTCATCGGGAATACGTGCAGCATCACCCAGTGCATCGACCAGGTAATCGCGCAGTCCGTCTTCGTAGTACCAGACGTCCTTCTCGCCACTCTTCTCGTCGATCAGTGTGACTTCCAGCCCGGGCGACAGCACAGCCTTGGCACGCAGTACATGCTTCAGCCTGGGCAGGGAGAATTTCGGTGAATCAAAGAAAGCCGGATCAGGCCAGAAGCGGATGGTGGTCCCGGTATTCTGTTTGCCGACCTTGCCCACTTCATCGAGACCGGACACCTTTTCGCCCTGTTTGAACGACAGGTTATATTCCTTGCCGCCACGACGCACCCACAGCTCCAGGTGTTTCGACAGCGCGTTGACCACAGACACGCCAACACCGTGCAGGCCACCCGAAAAACGGTAGTTCTTGTCTGAGAATTTCCCGCCCGCGTGCAGGCGCGTCAGGATCACCTCGGCACCGGAAATCCCTTCTTCGGGGTGAATATCCACCGGCATACCGCGGCCATTATCCTTTACCTGCAGGGAGCCATCCCTGAACAGCGTTACCTCGATTTTGCTGGCAAACCCGGCGGTTGCCTCGTCAACACTGTTGTCTATGACTTCCTGGGCAAGGTGATTCGGCCGGGTAGTATCGGTGTACATACCCGGGCGCTTGCGGACCGGGTCCAGGCCGCTCAGGACTTCAATGGAGGCGGCATCGTATTGGCTGGCCATGACGTTTCAGACTTCGTGAGTTGATCAGAGCGCCCATGCTACAGAAAGCGCCGCGCTTGTTCTATTCCTCTTCATCATAGAAGAAATTGTCGGGATTCGGTGCACGCAAGCGCCGGAGTACTGCTCCCGGCTTGCCGGGCGGGGGCGCCGGGCAGATAAAGTTGTCGTACAACATTTTGAGGTAGACATTCGCTCCGTGCGCTGCGCCACGAATATAGCGCCAGCTGGAATTCATGGCTAACTGAAACCCGTCCGGCCCGCCAAAGGCATAGCGGCGGTACTGGCCTCTCACACAACGTATCCCTTCATAAACCACATTGGTTGCACCGGAACGTGACTTGATAATGGCGGTATAACGCACAACCCGGTCTTCACCGACGCTGACGGAGGCCGGGTCAATGAACAGGCGAAACGGGAA